>JAISUM010000081.1 GCA_031272095.1 Candidatus Symbiothrix sp.
AAAAAGGGGATTGCGGGTCGAGCCCGCAATGACGATAGCAGTAAAATTGCGGAAGTAGCTCAGTTGATAGAGCATTAGCCTTCCAAGCTGAGGGTCGCGGGTTTGAGCCCCGTCTTCCGCTCTTTTTTTCGCCTGTGTAGCTCAGTGGTAGAGCACTTCCTTGGTAAGGAAGAGGTCCCGAGTTCAAATCTCGGCACCGGCTCAAAGACATATTTATACTAATAATAAAAAAAGACAAGAAAATTATGGCAAAAGAACATTTTAACCGATCGAAACCACACGTTAACATCGGTACGATTGGTCACGTTGACCACGGTAAAACTACATTGACGGCTGCTATTACTACGGTATTGGCAAAGAAAGGTCTTTCGGAAGTTCGTTCGTTTGATTCTATCGACAACGCTCCCGAAGAAAAAGAACGCGGTATTACGATTAACACCGCACACGTTGAATACGAAACGGCAAAACGCCACTATGCGCATGTTGACTGTCCGGGTCACGCCGACTATGTGAAGAACATGGTAACAGGTGCTGCCCAAATGGACGGCGCTATCATCGTTGTGGCAGCGACCGACGGTCCGATGCCCCAAACGCGCGAACACATCTTGTTGGCTCGTCAGGTGAACGTTCCGAAATTGGTTGTATTCATGAATAAGGTAGATATTGTGGATGACCCCGAAATGCTTGAACTCGTTGAGATGGAAATGCGCGAACTGCTCGATTTCTACGAATTTGACGGCAGCAATACGCCGGTGATTCAAGGTTCTGCTTTGGGTGGATTGAACGGTATTCCCCAGTGGGAAGACAAAATCATGGAACTGATGGATGCAGTTGACGAATGGATTCCGCTGCCTCCGCGCGACATCGACAAACCCTTCCTGATGCCGGTAGAAGACGTATTCTCCATCACAGGTCGTGGAACGGTTGCCACTGGTCGTATCGAAACCGGCGTCATCAAAACCGGCGAAGAAGTTCAAATCATCGGTTTGGGCGCAGAAGGCAAAAAATCGGTTGTTACCGGCGTGGAAATGTTCCGCAAAATACTTGACGAAGGTCAAGCCGGCGATAACGTAGGTCTGTTGCTGCGTGGTATTGATAAAGATGAAGTGAAACGCGGTATGGTGATCTGCCATCCGGGCAAAGTGAAACCTCACACCTCGTTCAAAGCATCTGTCTATGTATTGAAGAAAGAAGAAGGCGGTCGTCATACTCCGTTCCACAACAAGTATCGTCCGCAATTCTATATCCGTACTTTGGACGTAACCGGAGAAATCACCCTGCCGGAAGGCACCGAAATGGTGATGCCGGGCGACAACCTCGAAATCAAAGTAGATTTGATCTATCCGGTAGCTTGCTCCGAAGGTTTGCGTTTTGCAATCCGTGAAGGCGGTCGCACCGTAGGATCCGGTCAGATTACGGAAATACTTGATTAATTAATAATTAACAATGAATAATTAATAATTAACAGTTAGTTGAAACATTATTAATTGTTAATTATTAATTGTTAATTGAAACACACGGGTTTAGCTCAGTTGGTAGAGCGACGGTCTCCAAAACCGTAGGTCGAGAGTTCGAGCCTTTCAACCCGTGCATTAATATACATAAGAAGATGAATAGAATCGTTTCTTACATCAAAGAGTGTTATAACGAATTGGTGTACAAAGTATCTTGGCCTTCGCGCCAAGAATTATCGAGCAGTACCATCGTAGTGATGGTTGCCTCTTTGATCCTGGCGGTCATAGTATTTGCCATAGATAAAAGTTTTGAAGGCATTGTTTCTAATTTTTATAAAATCATCTTTTAAGTTTTAGTTATGTCGGAACTTGAAAAGAAATTTTATGTTCTCCGCTCCGTAGCAGGAAAAGAGAATCAGGTGAAACAGTATCTGGAAGCGGAAATCCGGAACAATAATCTGCAGGAGTACATTACGCAAGTAATTATTCCGACCGAAAAGATTATTCAGAATCGTAATGGGAAAAAAGTGCATAAAGAACGCGCCTTTCTTCCGGGCTATATTATTATAGAAGCGATTTTGGTAGGAGAAGTCTTTCATTTTTTGAAAAATGTCAACTATATTATAGGTTTTCTTGGAGGCAATAAACCCGAACCGTTGCGTCCGTCCGAAGTCAGTCGTATTTTGGGCAAAGCAGACGAGCTACAGGAACAAGCCGAAGAGTTTGATATCGATTTTACAGTTGGAGAAACCGTCAAAATCAATTATGGACCGTTCACCGGCTTCCACGGTGAGATTGAAGAGATCTATCCCGACAAGAAAAAGATCAAAGTCATGGTCAAGATTTTCGGACGGAAGAGTCCCCTTGAATTAGGGTACTTGCAAGTAGAGAAAGAATGAGAAACGGGTTACGTCGTTCAAAAATTCTTTATTAAAAGAGGCGAGTAGATGAAAGCAATCGGCGAAATGCCTTCGTGGAAAGCCAAAGAGAGAGTAATCAATAAAAATTAAACAACATGGCAAAAGAAATTGCTGGACAGCTGAAATTACAAATTAAAGGAGGAGCCGCAAACCCTTCTCCCCCGGTAGGACCTGCATTGGGTTCTAAGGGTGTTAATATAATGGAGTTTTGCAAGCAATTTAATGCCAGAACCCAAGACAAAGCCGGAAAAGTGTTGCCGGTAGTAATCACTTACTACGCAGACAAAACTTTCGATTTTATCGTTAAAAATCCGCCTGTTGCCATCCAATTGTTGGAAGCTACCAAACAAAAAAGCGGTTCAGCAGAGCCGAATCGCAAAAAAGTAGCCGAAATCACTTGGGAACAGGTACGGACAATAGCAGAAGATAAAATGGCAGACTTAAACTGTTTCACGGTGGAATCGGCAATGAAAATGGTAGCCGGGACCGCACGCAGCATGGGTATTACGGTGAAAGGGACTTTCCCTGCAAACAATTAAAAACTTTAATTCAATGAGTAAACTGACAAAAAAACAAAAGTTGGCTTTGAGCAAAGTGGAAGCAGGGAAAATATACACCTTAAAAGAAGCTTCAGCTCTGGTAAAAGAAATTACCACAGTCAAATTCGATGCTTCGGTGGACATCGACGTCCGCTTGGGTGTTGACCCCCGTAAAGCCAATCAAATGGTGCGAGGCGTAGTATCACTGCCTCACGGAACAGGCAAACAAATCAGGGTTCTTGCATTGGTTAATCCCGATCAGGAAGCTGCTGCACAAAGCGCAGGAGCCGACTATGTAGGGCTTGACGAGTACATTGAAAAAATCAAAGGCGGATGGACCGACGTGGATGTCATCATCACACAACCAGCCATTATGGGTAAAATCGGCGCATTGGGACGTGTTTTAGGTCCTCGTGGCTTGATGCCGAATCCAAAAAGCGGAACAGTTACGAATGATGTGGCAACCGCCGTCAAAGAAGTAAAACAAGGCAAAATCGACTTCAAAGTAGATAAAGCCGGTATCGTTCATACTTCTATCGGCAAAGTGTCGTTCACCGAAGACAAAATTCGCGACAACGCCAAAGAATTTATCAATACGCTCATCAAATTGAAACCGACAGCTGCAAAAGGAACGTATGTCAAGAGTGTTTATCTTTCAAGTACAATGAGTCCGGGTTTGAAAATTGACCCTAAATCAGTAGAGGAAATTTAAAATTGGAATTATGAAAAAGGAAGATAAATCAATCGTAGTGCAACAAATCGTTGCTACCGTAGGCGAATATGCGAACTTCTATCTGACCGATATTGCTACATTGAATGCAACCGGTACGAGTAATTTGAGAAGAGAATGCAGCAAACAGGAAATTAAATTAGTGGTGGTCAAAAACACACTGTTTAAGAAAGCATTGGAACAGGCAGGCGGAGACTTTTCCGCATTAGATCCTGCATTGAAAGGGAATACGGCAATAATGTTTTCAAACAATGCCAACAGCCCCGCCAAACTGATCAAAACGTTTTCAAAAGGGACGGACATTCCGAAACTGAAAGCGGCATACGTTCAGGAAAGTTTCTATGTAGGAGCAGAAAATCTGGATCTGCTGGTGTCTATCAAGAGCAAAAAAGAACTTATCGGCGACGTTATTGCATTGCTGCAATCGCCCGCCAAGAACGTCGTTTCGGCTCTTCAATCGGGTGGTCAAACCATTCACGGCGTTTTAAAAACGCTGGCTGAGAGATAAAAAGTAACGAGTAAAAATATAAGAAACAAACTCGCAACTAAACAAATTAAAATCACAAACAAACTAAAAATTATACAATCATGGCAGATTTAAAAGCTTTTGCTGAACAATTAGTAAACTTAACAGTAAAGGAAGTAAACGAACTTGCTGAAATTCTGAAAACAGTGTATGGCATCGAACCCGCAGCCGCAGCCGTAGCCGTAGCCGCAGGTCCCGCAGCAGCCGCAACAGAAACTGTTGAAGAAAAAACCTCTTTCGATGTAATTTTGAAAGGTGCAGGCGCTAACAAACTGGCTATCGTTAAATTGGTAAAAGAATTGACAGGTCTTGGTTTGAAAGAAGCTAAAGATATCGTCGATGCAGCTCCTTCTCCTTTGAAAGAAGGTATTGCAAAAGACGAAGCTGAAGCATTGAAAAAATCACTGGAAGAAGCCGGAGCTGAAGTTGAACTTAAATAACGGTTGCTCCAACAAAGTCTTTGGTTAAGAACCTTCAAAACAGAGAGGGAGGTTCTTAACCTTTTGTGCTACAATAATAAAGGTAAAAAGATGACTTCTAAAAAACAAAGCAATCAGAGAATCAATTTCGCTTCCATTAAGAATCCGTATCAGTATCCGGATTTTCTGGAAGTCCAGTTAAAGTCGTTTCAAGACTTTCTGCAATTAGATACCCCTCCCGAAAAACGGAAGAACGAGGGATTGTATAAAGTGTTTACGGAAAACTTCCCGATAGCGGATACCCGTAACAATTTTGTGTTGGAATTTTTGGACTATTATATCGACCCGCCTCGTTATACTATTCCCGAATGTATAGAACGCGGACTGACATACAGCGTCCCGTTGAAAGCAAAACTGAAATTGTATTGTACAGATCCCGATCACGAGGATTTTGATACGGTCGTTCAGGATGTCTATCTGGGTCCGATACCCTATATGACCGAAAAAGGTACCTTTGTGATCAACGGCGCAGAAAGAGTCGTCGTGTCGCAGTTGCACCGCTCTCCGGGCGTATTCTTCGGACAAAGCGTACACTCCAACGGCACCAAGCTCTATTCGGCGCGTATCATCCCCTTCAAAGGATCGTGGATAGAATTTGCGACCGATATCAACAATGTGATGTATGCCTATATCGACCGCAAAAAGAAATTGCCCGTAACAACGCTTTTGAGAGCAATCGGCTTTGAAAGCGATAAAGATATTCTGGAAATCTTCAATTTAGCAGAAGAAATCAAAGTTAATAAAACGACTTTGAAAGAAGCTGTCGGTCGGAAATTAGCCGCCCGTGTACTGAAAACATGGGTAGAGGATTTTGTAGATGAAGATACCGGTGAAGTGGTTTCCATCGAAAGAAACGAAGTCATTGTGGACAGAGAAAAAGAATTAGACGCCGACGATTTGACCAAAATCATCGAATCGGGCGCCCATACCATTTTGTTGCACAGAGAAGATCCGCATCTCTCCGATTATACCATTATCTATAATACCCTGCAAAAAGACCCCAGCAATTCGGAACGCGACGCCGTCGTTTATATCTATCGTCAGCTGAGAAATGCCGACCCCGCCGACGACGCCAGCGCAAGAGAAGTCATTCAAAATCTTTTCTTCTCCGAAAAACGTTACGATCTGGGCGAAGTAGGGCGTTACCGTATTAATAAGAAACTGAATTTAACGACTTCGATGGACGTCAAGGTTCTGACCAAAGAAGACATCATCGAAATCATTAAATACCTGATCGAACTGATCAATTCAAAAGCCAATGTGGATGATATCGACCACTTGAGCAACCGCCGTGTCAGGACCGTCGGCGAACAGCTTTACAATCAGTTCGGTATAGGTTTGGCGCGTATGGCTCGTACCATCCGCGAAAGAATGAACGTGCGCGACAACGAAGTCTTCACGCCGATAGAATTGATCAACGCGAAAACCATCTCGTCGGTCGTCAATACTTTCTTCGGTACCAACGCACTGTCGCAATTTATGGACCAAACCAACCCCTTGGCAGAAATCACGCACAAGCGTCGTATGTCGGCGCTCGGTCCTGGCGGTCTCTCCCGCGAACGCGCCGGTTTTGAAGTGCGCGACGTGCATTATACACACTACGGACGTCTGTGTCCGATCGAAACGCCGGAAGGTCCGAACATCGGTCTTATCTCGTCGCTCTGCGTCTATGCAAAAATCAATGATCTGGGCTTTATCGAAACGCCTTATCGCACCGTCAACAACGCACAGGTCAATCTGTCGGAAGACGGCATCGTCTATTTGACGGCAGAAGAAGAAGAAGGCAAAATCATCGGACAAGGCAATGCACCCTTGCGCGAAGATGGCACCTTTATCCGTTCCCGCGTCAAAGCGCGTCAAGACGCCGATTATCCGGTAGTAGCGCCCGACGAAGTAGAATTGATGGACGTTTCGCCCACGCAAATCGCTTCGATTGCCGCCTCACTGATTCCCTTTCTCGAACACGACGACGCTAACCGCGCCTTGATGGGATCGAACATGATGCGTCAGGCAGTACCCTTGCTGCGCCCTGAAGCGCCTATTGTCGGTACAGGCATTGAAGCCCAACTGATTCAGGATTCGCGCACACAAATTACCGCTGAAGGCGACGGCGAAGTAACATTCGTCGATGCAACCCGTATTGACATCAAATACGACCGCACCGAAGAAGAAGAATTTGTCAGCTTTGAATCGGCAGTCAAAACCTACGAGTTGCCCAAGTTCAGAAAAACCAATCAAAATACTACCATCGACTTGCGACCGGTGATTCGCAAAGGCGACCGCGTTCAGAAAGGACAGATTTTGACCGAAGGCTATGCCACCGAAAACGGCGAACTGGCTTTGGGACGCAACCTGAAAGTCGCGTTTATGCCTTGGAAAGGCTACAACTTTGAAGACGCCATCGTAATCAGCGAAAGGGTAGTACGCGAAGATATTTTCACCTCCGTTCATGTCGATGAATACATCTTGGAAGTACGCGAAACCAAACGCGGCGTCGAAGAATTGACCAGTGATATTCCGAATGTCAGCGAAGACGCCACCAAAGATTTGGACGAAAACGGTATCATCCGCATCGGCGCCCGCGTCGAGCCGGGAGATATTTTGATCGGTAAAATCACACCGAAAGGCGAATCAGACCCCTCGCCCGAAGAAAAATTGCTCCGCGCCATTTTCGGCGAAAAAGCCGGCGATGTGAAAGACGCTTCACTGAAAGCATCTCCCTCCTTGCGTGGCGTGATCATCGGGAAAAACCTCTTCTCAAAAGCCGTTAAGAAAAACAAATCGCGCTTGAGCAACAAAGCCCGTCTGCCGCAATTAGACGATGAATTTGATGAAAAAGTAGCCAAACTGAAAGGCATCTTGATCAACAAATTGCTGAAACTGACAGAAGGCAAAACCTCGCAGGGCGTCAAAGATTATATGTCGGTGGAAATCATTCCGAGAGGTACCAAATTCACCGTCGAAGAACTCAAGAAAGTGGATTATAATTCAGTACAGGTATCCAAATGGACAACCGATCCGATCAAAAACGAAATGATCCACGACGTCATCGTCAATTACTTGAAAAAATACAAGGAATATGACGCCGAATTGCGCCGTCAGAAATTCGACTATTCGATTGGCGACGAACTGCCGACCGGAATCATTCAGATGGCGAAAGTCTATGTTGCTAAAAAACGCAAACTGCAAGTCGGCGATAAAATGGCAGGTCGGCATGGAAACAAAGGGATCGTTTCCCGTATCGTGCGCGACGAAGATATGCCTTTCTTAGACGACGGTACGATCGTAGATATCGTATTGAACCCGCTGGGCGTGCCTTCCCGTATGAACCTCGGACAGATCTTTGAAACAGTTTTGGGCTGGTCGGGACGCAATCTGGGCATGAAATTTGCTACCCCCATTTTCGACGGCGCCTCATTGGAAGATTTGAATGCATGGACAGACAGAGCAGGCGTTCCTCGCTACGGCAAAACCTATCTTTACGATGGCGGCACCGGCGAGCGATTCGACCAACCGGCAACCGTAGGAGTTATTTATATGCTGAAACTCGGACACATGGTCGATGACAAAATGCACGCACGTTCTATCGGACCCTATTCGTTGATCACACAACAACCATTGGGCGGTAAAGCGCAATTCGGAGGTCAACGTTTCGGCGAAATGGAAGTTTGGGCTTTGGAAGCCTTCGGCGCATCGTTTATTTTGCAGGAAATATTGACTGTCAAATCAGACGACGTGGTCGGACGCGCCAAAGCTTACGAAGCTATTGTGAAAGGCGATCAAATGCCTGTACCGGGTATTCCCGAATCGTTGAACGTGTTGCTGCACGAAATGCGCGGTCTGGGATTAAGTGTTACATTAGATTAAAACAGGATTAATTCAACATTAAAAGTATGGCTTTCAGAAAAGAAACTAAAACGAAAAGTTTTTCTAAAATATCCATTGGATTAGCGTCTCCCGATGAAATTTTGGGACAATCCAGCGGAGAAGTATTGAAACCGGAAACAATCAACTACCGCACCTACAAACCGGAAAGAGACGGCTTGTTCTGCGAACGCATTTTCGGTCCCGTCAAAGACTATGAATGTCATTGCGGAAAATACAAACGCATCCGCTATAAAGGGATTGTGTGCGACCGTTGCGGCGTGGAAGTTACCGAAAAGAAAGTGCGTCGCGAACGCATGGGACACATCCACTTGGTAGTGCCGGTAGCCCATATCTGGTATTTCCGTTCATTGCCGAATAAAATCGGCTATCTGCTGGGCGTGCCGTCAAAAAAATTGGATGCGGTGATCTATTACGAACGCTATATCGTCGTTCAACCCGGCGTGGTGTCTGAACGTAACACTTATGACCTGCTCGAAGAAACGGAATATCTGGAAATTATGGATTCCCTTCCCGCAGGCAACCAACAATTAGACGATTCCGATCCGAACAAATTTATTGCGAAAATGGGAGCAGAAGCTTTATATGACCTCTTGTCGCGTTTGGATTTGGATACTTTGTCTTACGAATTGCGCCACAAAGCCAATACCGATACTTCTCAACAACGCAAAAACGAAGCCCTGAAACGCCTGCAAGTGATCGAATCGTTCCGTATGGCAAAAGGCAAAAACCGTCCCGAATGGATGATCGTCAAAGTCGTGCCGGTCATACCACCCGAATTGCGCCCCTTGGTGCCGTTAGATGGCGGTCGTTTTGCCACTTCGGATTTGAACGATTTGTATCGCCGCGTCATCATTCGCAACAACCGACTGAAACGCCTGATCGACATCAAAGCGCCGGAAGTTATCTTGCGCAACGAAAAACGTATGTTACAGGAAGCCGTCGATTCGCTGTTCGATAACTCACGCAAATCCAGCGCTGTAAAAACCGATTCCAATCGTGCCTTGAAATCGCTCTCCGACAGCTTGAAAGGCAAACAGGGACGTTTCCGTCAAAACCTGTTGGGAAAACGTGTGGATTACTCGGCACGTTCCGTCATCGTCGTAGGTCCCGAATTGAAAATGCACGAGTGCGGTATCCCGAAAGGCATGGCAGCCGAACTCTATAAACCCTTTATTATCCGCAAATTGATTGACAGAGGCATTGTAAAAACAGTCAAATCAGCCAAGAAAATTGTGGATAGAAAAGAACCGATCGTCTGGGATATCCTCGAATATGTGATGAAAGGTCATCCGGTGCTGCTCAACCGCGCCCCGACTTTGCACCGTTTGGGGATTCAGGCATTCCAACCCAAACTGATCGAAGGTAAAGCCATTCAACTGCACCCGCTGTCGTGTACGGCGTTCAATGCCGACTTCGACGGCGACCAGATGGCGGTGCATCTGCCGCTGGGCAACGAAGCAATTTTAGAAGCGCAAATGTTGATGCTGGCTTCACACAATATTCTGAATCCGGCAAACGGAGCGCCCATCACCGTGCCTTCGCAAGACATGGTATTGGGATTGTTCTATATCACCAAATTGCGCAAAGGCGCCAAAGGCGAAGGCTTGAGTTTCTACGGTCCCGAAGAAGCAATCATCGCTTACAACGAAGGCAAAGTGGATATTCACGCACCCGTCAAAGTTTATGTGGATGACGTCGATAAAGACGGCAAACCTATCAATCATCAGATCGAAACATCGGTCGGTCGCGTGATGGTCAATGAATTTGTTCCGAAAGAAGCAGGATTTATCAACGAAATACTGTCGAAAAAATCTTTGCGCGACATCATCGGAATGGTCATCAAAACCTGCGGCGTGGCTCGTACCGCTCAATTCTTGGACGATATTAAAAACCTCGGTTATACGATGGCATTCAAAGGCGGTCTGTCGTTCAACTTGGAAGATATTATCATCCCGGAAGAAAAAGAAGAATTGGTCAAAGAAGGTTATGACGAAGTTGAAAAAATCGTTGAAAACTACAATATGGGTTTCATCACTTACAACGAACGATACAACCAGATTATTGATACTTGGACACACGTCAACTCGCGGCTGTCGGATATTTTGATGAAACAGTTGAGCAACGACGATCAGGGATTCAATTCCGTATATATGATGTTGGATTCCGGCGCTCGTGGTAGCAAAGAACAGATTCGTCAGCTCTCCGGTATGCGCGGCTTGATGGCAAAACCGCAGAAAAGCGGCGCAGAAGGCGGTCAAATCATCGAAAACCCGATCTTGTCGAACTTCAAAGAAGGGCTGTCGGTATTGGAATACTTTATTTCAACGCACGGCGCTCGTAAAGGTTTGGCAGATACGGCTTTGAAAACAGCCGACGCCGGTTATCTGACCCGTCGCCTGGTGGACGTCTCTCACGATGTGATCATCAACGAAGAAGACTGCGGCACCTTGCGCGGTTTGGAAGCTACCGAACTGAAAAAGAACGAAGACGTCGTCGCAACCCTCTACGAACGCATCTTAGGACGTGTCTCCGTACACGATATTTATCATCCGCAGACCGGCAAATTGATCGTCGCTTCCGGCGATGAAATCACCGAAGACATTGCGCAACAAATTCAGGATTCTCCAATCGAGCGCGTAGAAATCCGCTCGGTATTGACTTGCGAATCGAAAAAAGGCGTTTGCGCCAAATGCTACGGACGTAACTTGGCAACTGCCCGAATGGTACAAAAAGGCGAAGCAGTCGGCGTCATCGCGGCACAGTCTATCGGCGAGCCGGGAACACAGCTGACCTTGCGAACCTTCCACGTCGGTGGCGTCGCTGCCAATATCGCAGCCGAAAGCAATATCACGTCAAAATACGACGGCGTGCTGGAAATAGATGAATTACGCACCGTAGAAGCAATCGACGAAGAAGGAAAAACTTCCCAAATCGTGGTCAGTCGTCAGTCGGAATTGCGTATTGTGGATATGAATACCAAAATCAGTTTGGCAACCCACCCGATTCCTTACGCCTCCGTCCTCTACTTCAAGAGCGGCGACGACGTGAAGAAAGGCGACGTCATTCTCGAATGGGATCCGTTCAACGCAGTAATCATTTCCGAATCAGCCGGTAGCTTGCAATTTGAAAACGTCATCGAAAATGTTACCTACAAAACGGAATATGACGAACAAACCGGTTTGAAAGAAAAAATCATCATCGAATCACGCGATAAAACCAAAGTGCCGGTGGCGCATATCGTCGAAAACGGTACTGTCGTCCGCACCTACAACTTGCCTCTCGGCGCTCACGTCGTCAAAGAAGAAGGCGATACGATCAAGACCGGCGAAGTGCTGGTGAAAATGCCCCGCGCCGTAGGGAAAGCAGGCGACATCACCGGTGGTCTTCCGCGTGTTACCGAGTTGTTTGAAGCAAGAAACCCATCCAATCCGGCAGTGGTTTCCGAAATCGACGGCGAAATCTCGTTTGGGAAAGTGAAACGCGGTAACCGCGAAGTGATCGTAACCTCGCGTACCGGTGAATCCAAGACCTATCTGATCTCTCAATCAAAACAGCTCTTGGTTCAGGAAAACGACTATGTCCGTGCCGGCACACCACTCTCCGACGGCGCCATCACGCCCTCCGATATCTTGGCTATCAAAGGACCGACGGCAGTTCAAGAATATATCGTCAACGAAGTGCAAGACGTCTATCGTCTGCAAGGCGTGAAAATCAACGACAAACATTTTGAAGTCATCGTTCGTCAAATGATGCGTAAAGTGGAAATCGTTGAACCGGGCGATACCCGATTCTTGGAACAGCAATTGGTCGATAAAAATGAAGTCATGGAAGAAAACGACCGTATCTGGGGCAAAAAAGTGGTTACAAATGCAGGCGATTCGCCCAATATGCACGAAGGACAAATCGTTACGGCACGCAAATTGCGCGATGAAAATTCGGCATTGAAACGTCGCGACTTGAAATTGGTCGACACACGAGATGCCGTTCCTGCCACTACCAACCAGATTTTGCAGGGGATCACCCGCGCTGCATTGCAAACCAGCAGTTTCATGTCGGCAGCTTCTTTCCAGGAAACAACAAAAGTCTTGAACGAAGCAGCTATCAATGGCAAAGTGGATCGTCTGGAAGGTATGAAAGAAAACGTGATTTGCGGACACCTGATTCCTGCCGGTACCGGTTTGAAAGAATATGACAAACTGATCGTCGGCAACAAAGACGATTTTGAACGGGCGCAAAGAATGCACCTTCGTTCCGAAAGTGTCATTATGCCCGAAGACTAATACAATTTTGAAAACTATGTCGTTAAGAAAATTATCATTCTCTGTGATTTTTTCCTGTGCCTGCCTGCTGAATCTGTGGGCAGCGCCACGGGAAATTTCGGTTCAAGAAGTGAAAACTTCACCGCTGATACCGGTTTATGAACCGATTTTGTTGGACAGCTCCGATGTGAATCAAAAGAAGTTTGAAACAAAAACGCTTTTGCAAACCACTGTCGGTTTTGATGACGTCCGAAACGCAACAACTCGCTTCTCGGCGTCGGACAGTGTTTTTACTTTTGAAAAACTGCCCTCCCCCTCCGATCGGCAAACCAAAGCGGTACAGCTCTTGTCGTTTTTTATCGACGCCGACCGCTATGGCAAGGCAAAATTGAGCCTTACTTCAACCGATATGTTGGAAGTCTATGTTAATTCCAAAAAGGAAAAAAGCAAAGAAAGTTTTGAAGACAGTTTGTCGAAAGCCAAAACAATTGAGGTGGATCTGACTTTAGAGCCTAAACGCTATGAAGTGATTATCAAGCGTTTGACGGATTTGGAAAGCAAAAATCCCGCTCAATTAAAGCTGAAAATCAAACCCGACAAAGCCGATTCTTTGCTGCAAATCAGCGCCTCGTTGGACGGCAAAAGGAGAATGATTATTGACGATATTTTAGACGGACACCGCGTTACCGGCGGTAGCATCTCGCCGACCGGACGCTACTATTTGGTCAATACAACCGAAGTTTTTCCGGGAAATAAACGCAATACGAAAATCGAGTTGAAAGACTTGAAAACCGGAAAAATCTTGACCCGCTTTCCGACAGGCACCTCCTTGAACTGGTCGCCCGCCGGAAAAGATGAGTTGATCTATTCGCAACAGTCAGCCGAAAATCGCGACTTGATCTGTTTGGATATTGCGACTATGACCGAAACCGTTTTGGCGAAAGACGTTAAATTCGGCGCCTTTCATCTCTCGACAGACAAAAAATTCTTTTTGTTCTCTCAACGCGACGAAATTCCGGCAGACAAAGGTGATTTGAAACGTGTGCTGTCGCCAAGCGATCGCAGCGGCGCCTATCGGGGCAGAAGCTCCCTGTTTCGCTTTTCTATACCTGATCAAACAGCGCAACGTTTGAGCTTTGGTCGTACCGGAGTCAACGTTTCGGATGTTCGTCGCGACGGCAAAAAAGCTTTGCTGATCACCCGCAAAGAAACCATCACGCAACGTCCTTTCTCCGAACAGATGCTGTTGGAATTGGATTTGCAAACCTTAACCGTCGATACGATTTTGACCGACCGCTTTTTGTCGGGAGCCGATTATTCGCCTGACGGCAATCAGCTGTTGCTATTGGGCGGACCGGAAGCTTTCGGTGGCGTGGGTCTGAAAATTGCAGACGGACAAATTGCTAATTCTTACGATACGCAGGCATTTATTTACGATGTAAAAAACAAAACAATCACGCCGATTTCAAAGGATTTCGATCCGACAATTGAAGATGCGGAATGGTCGGTCTATGACAAAAACATCTATTTCCGCGTCGAAGACAAAGATTATGTGCGTGTCTATCAGTACCATCCGAACAGCAAGCAATATACTTTGCTGGATTTGCCCGAAGAAGTGATCTCCTCGTTTTCACTTGCCGAAACACAGGGTTTGGCAGTTTTTCGCGGCGAAAGTGCAACCAATTCCGCCCGTCTCTACGCTTATGATTTGAAAACCAAACGATCGACCTTGCTGGAAGACCCCTATAAAGCGCAATTGGAGGAATTGGATTTGAGCAAGCCCATCGACTGGTCGTTTGTTTCCGCCGGAAATACAACCATCGAAGGACGCTATTATTTGCCGCCCAATTTCGACGAAACCAAACAATATCCCCTGATCGTCTATTATTACGGAGGCACCAATCCGACTTCGCGCCGGTTTGAATTTTCATATCCTATGCCTGTTTATGCTGCGATGGGATATGTGGTTTATGTCGTTCAACCCTCCGGCGCTACCGGTTTCGGACAAGAATTTTCTGCCCGCCACGTCAATGCATGGGGGAAAATCACTGCAGACGAAATCATCGAAGGCACCCAACGTTTTTTTCGCGAACATGCTTTTATCGACAGCACAAAAGTAGGTTGTGTCGGCGCCTCCTACGGCGGATTTATGACACAATATCTGCAGACGCAGACGAAAATTTTTGCCGCAGCCGTTTCGCACGCCGGTATCAGCGACATCACAAGTTACTGGGGCGAAGGCTATTGGGGCTATTCGTATAGTTCCGCCGCCAGCGCAAACAGCTATCCTTGGAACAATCCCGAACTCTATGTCAATCAGAGCCCGTTGTTCCACGCCGATCAAATCAATACGCCTTTGCTGCTGCTGCACGGAACAGTCGATACCAATGTCCCTATCGGAGAAAGTATTCAGATGTACAACGCACTGAAAATCTTAGGGAAAGAGGTAGAGTTTATTACGGTGGAAGGCGAAAATCATGGCATCGCCGACTACAAAAAACGCATCGAGTGGAACAAAACGATATTTGCGTGGTTTAACCGCTGGCTGAAAGGAGAACCCGAATGGTGGAATGCCTTATATCCGGCACGATAAACGGCTCATTTCCATATTTCCCACATAGAATAAGCCAATCCGAACACAGACAAAACCATGATGGCGGTGCCTAAAACGCGGTTGATGATTTTCAGCCCGCGTTCCTGAAACACGCCGCTCAATAGCGTGCCGACCGACATGGTCAGCGTGAACCACCACAACAACGCACCCGCAAAAATGCTGAACAAACCCAAGGCGACAGATTGAATCTTGTTCGCTGTCGGTGTGTCGGGTTCGATAAAACCGAATCGGGCAAACAAAGCAATATACAAAAAAATGATCAGCGGATTGGATACCGTCAGAATAAAAGCCGTCAGCGCATCCTGCGAATAGGAACGTTTGCGCGAGCTGTCTTTCGGCTTTTTGAACTTTTCGGAAGGATTGGTGCGGTAAATATATACCCCGAAAATGAACAGTAAAATACTCCCTGCAAATTGCAAAATGGATTGATTGTCTTCAATAAACACAACAACGATCCCCATCCCCATACAAGTAATGACGGCATAGAGCAAATCGGAAAAAGCAGCGCCCACGCCGGAAAAAAATCCGTGCCACCGCCCTTTGTACAAAGTGCGCTGCAAGCACAGCAAACCGATAGGTCCCATAGGCGCCGAAACTAAAACGCCAATAATAATTCCTTTATATATTACTTGAATCATGTTGCAAAGGTAAAAATTTTTTCCGAAAATCCCCTATAATCAGCCGATGTGTTTGTGTGAAATTGAAAATTTTATGCTAACTTTGTACTCTAAATCACTAAACAAGAAATAAAAATGAAAAGAATATTCTATTGGATCGCAATTGCAAGCGTCGCAAGTGCCGTCTTGACCTCCTGCGAATCGGAACACAGAGAACAGGAAAGAGCCACTCACAAAATCAATACATGGATCTACCAAACAATGGATGACTGGTATTATTGGACGGACGAGCTGCCAAGTGTATCTACTCTCAATACCACCATCGCACCCGATGTGTTTTTTGAAAAGTTGCTATCTCCACACGACAGATTTTCGTGGATCAGTGAAAGCGCACAGGAAAACAGCAATTACTTGTCGGGCGTTGAAAAAAATCTGGGATTCAAATATCTATTGGGACGAGTCAGCGCCGGAAACGATACCTTGCTTGCCCTCGTGTTGCATGTCTATCCCGATACCGATGCTGACGCTGCTCACCTGCAACGCGGACACTTGATCCGTTCCATTGACGGAAAATACATTACGGTCTCGAATTATCAACAACTGTTTGCCGCTACCGACTCCGTTAAATTACTGGTCTATAAACCGGAAAATCGTGATTTGTATTCCATCAAAGTGATGCCGAAAGAAATGCAGATCAATCCGATTTATGCATACAAAATTTTTCAGTACGACAATCAAAAAATCGGCTATCTGTTTTACGATAAGTTTATCCCCGACAATGGTGATGACTCTAAAATCTATGAGAATGATTTGAAACAGGTTTTTAGCGAATTTCAAAGCGCTCAAATCAACGAATTGGTGGTCGATTTGCGTTACAATACCGGCGGCTATTTCACTCAATGTCTTTTGCTGTCAAGCATGATTGCACCGCCTGCCGCCGATACTGCTTTTGTCAATGAATATAACGATCTGATTACCAACTATGTAGCGACACACACCACCGGCTTGTCCTTAACAGATAGATTTTTTAAACCCAACAACCTTCCCAATTGCTATGTGGGCGATTTGCTGCACAGGGTATTCTTTTTGGTGGGTACAAATACGGCATCGGCAAGCGAAGCGGTCATCAATGCCCTGAAACCCTATATGGACGTTATACTGATCGGCGACACTACTTACGGGAAAAATTACGGCTCGGTAACGCTTGCCGACAGCGAAAATAAAAACAACAACTGGGTATTGCAACCCATTGTAATGAAGATGTATAACTCGGCTATGCAATCGGATTACGAAAACGGTTTTGCGCCGGATGTGAGAATTTCCGAAATGGATAATGTAATGAAAGACATCTGGGAACCGCTTGGCTCGGAAAACGAACTGCTGTTGAGCCGAACGCTGAATGAGTATATCATCGGAAAATCACCTGCAAACAGAGCGCCGTCAAACAACAAGACCGATGCCCCTCCGTTTATTCCCTTGCCATTCAGCAATCGTTCACAAGATTACCCGTTAGTGATATTTTAAATTTTATACCATGAAAAAACTACTGATTTGTTTGTCCTTGGCGCTCATCGCTCTTTGTGTCCATGCCGTTGATCCGGTCGATTATGTCAATCCACTGATGGGAACACAGTCGAAATACGAATTATCCGCAGGCAATACCTATCCCGCAATCGCAATGCCTTGGGGGATGAATTTTTGGTCGCCACAAACCGGAAAAATGGGCGACGGATGGATGTACACCTATACTGCCGACAAAATCAAAGGTTTCAAACAAACGCATCAACCCAGCCCTTGGATCAACGACTACGGGCAGTTTTCCATTATGCCGCTGACGGGCGAACCGGTCTTTGAACAAGACAAACGCGCCAGCTGGTTTTCGCACAAAGCCGAAATCGCCAAGCCCTATTATTACAAAGTCTATCTTGCCGATCATGATGTTACTACCGAAATCGCACCAACCGAGCGTGCCGCCATTTTTCGATTCACTTTTCCCGAAACGCCCTCGTCGTTTGTGGTCATCGACGCTTTCGACAAAGGATCTTACATTAAAATTATTCCGGAAGAAAATAAAATCATCGGCTATACGACTCGAAACAGTGGCGGCGTCCCCGATAATTTTAAAAATTATTTTGTTATCATCTTCGATAAACCATTCACTTATAAGGAAATAGTAGATAATCAACAAATACGGAAAAACCTCTTGGAAATTCAATCGACACACGCAGGCTGCATCATCGGCTTTGCGACACAGCGTAACGAAACGGTGCATGCCCATATCGCATCTTCATTTATTAGTTTTTCGCAAGCCGAACAGAATTTGAAAGAGTTGGGCAAGGATGATTTTGATCAAGTTGCAGAACGCGGGCGACAACGATGGAACGAGGTGCTGGGACGCATCGAAGCAGCCGACGACAACATCGACCGTTTGCGCACCTTTTATTCCTGTCTCTACCGTTCATTGCTTTTTCCCCGCGCCCTGTACGAAATCGACGAACAAGGGACAATTGTGCATTACAGCCCCTATAACGGCGAAATTTTATCGGGTTATATGTTTACCGATACCGGATTTTGGGACACCTTCCGCTGCCTGTTTCCTTTCCTGAATCTGATGTATCCCGATATAAACGTCAAAATGCAGGAAGGATTGGTCAATGCTTATCGCGAAAGCGGTTTTTTGCCGGAATGGGCAAGTCCGGGACACCGCGATTGCATGGTCGGAAACAATTCTGCATCCGTCGTTGCCGACGCCTATCTGAAAGGCTTGCGCGGCTACGACATAGAAACGCTTTGGGAGGCTTTGAAACACGGCGCCAATGCAGTGCATCCGAAAATTTCTTCTACCGGACGACGCGGCTACGACTATTACAACCGCTTGGGCTACGTTCCCGACAATGTCAATATCAGCCAAAGCGTTGCCCGTACATTGGAATATGCATACAATGACTGGACGATCTATCAGATGGGCAAAGCTTTGAACAAACCCGAATCGGAAATCGGCGTTTATGCCCAACGCGCATGGAACTATCGCAATGTTTTCGATCCGAAACACCAACTGATGAGCGGACGTAGCGAACAGGGCGACCGAGATCCTCAATTTGTGCCGGAAGATTGGAGCCGCGCTTTTTGTGAAGGCAACAGCTGGCATTGGAGCTTTTGTGTGTTTCACGATCCACAAGGACTGATCCGACTGATGGGCGACGAAAAAGCTTTCTGTCAAATGCTTGATTCGGTGTTTGTTATACCCGGCGCGAAAGGAATGAAAAGTCGCAGTATGATTCACGAAATGCGTGAGATGCAAGTGATGAATATGGGGCAGTATGCGCATGGCAATCAGCCAATACAGCATCTTGCCTATCTCTACAACTACGCCGGACAAGCATGGAAAAGTCAGTCTCGCCTGCGCGAAATTATGGATAAACTCTACGCGGCAACGCCCGATGGCTATTGCGGCGACGAAGACAACGGACAAACTTCGGCATGGTATGTTTTTTCGGCGCTCGGATTTTATCCGGTTTGTCCGGGAAGCAATCAGTATGTGCTTGGCTCACCGCTGTTTCGCTCGGTCAAATTGCATCTGCACAATGGAAATACCGTAGCGATCACTGCCGAAAACAATGCGCCGGAAAATGTCTATATCCAATCCTTACATCTAAATGGAAAACCCTATTCTCATAATTATTTTACGCACGAAAGCTTGATGCAAGGCGCTCTGATTCAATACCAAATGAGCGATCAAGCGAATTTTCAACGCGGAACAGCCGCCGAAGACAAGCCCTATTCTTTTTCGTCGGAATGGTGATATTATCAATTATTTCATGTAACTTTGCCATGTCAAATAAAAAAGTTGATTTATTATGAAGAAGAAACACGAAAAATTGTCGTTTTGGCACCGCGCCAGAATCAAATACAAACTTTTTATCCTCAATCAGAATACATTGGAAGAAATGTTTTCGTTCCGAATATCGTGGTTGTCGGGATGTATGACGATTTTTGCCTTTGCCGTCTTCTTTATCACACTGACATCTGTGGTCATCATCAACACGCCTATTCGCAACTATTTGCCCGGATATATTGATTCCGAAGTGCGACAGGAAATCATCGAAAACGCGATCAAAACCGATTCTTTGCAGCAAATTATTCATGTGCAATCGCAGTATATCGAAAATATTACCGGTATTCTGAACGGCACCAGTCCGATTGCCAAAATCACCGAAATAGACAGCTTGGATACTCCTGTTACAATGGACGATCTGAAAAATTCGGACGCTTTGAAAGAATTTATCCAACATTACGAAGAAGAACATCAAATAACCGAATAAAATATACTTATTTCATTATGTTTAAAAAAGAAACCTACATCGAACGGCGCTCGGCGCTGAAAAAGGCAGTTGGTAGCGGCGTGTTGCTGTTTTTCGGCAACGAAGAATGCGGAATGAATTACGAAGACAACACCTACGAATTTCGGCAGGACTCCTCGTTTCTCTACTATTTCGGACTGCCCTACGCCGGCTTGACCGCCGTGATTGACATCGACAACGACTGCGACATTATCTTCGGCGACGAACTGACCATCGACCAGATTGTGTGGATGGGAACGCTGCCCACGCTGGCAGAACAGGCAGAGCAGGCAGGCGTAACAAAAACGCTCCCCTGCAATCTCTGCGTAAAATTTCTTCAGACGGCAATGATAAACGGACAACACATCCATTTCCTGCCGCCCTACCGCGCCGAACATCGCGAAAAACTTGCCTGCTGGCTCGGCTTTCCGCCCTCGAAATACGGCGGCTCGGAAGCATTTATCAAAGCCGTTGTAGCGCAGCGCAACCACAAATCGGCGGAAGAAATTGCCGAAATAGAACGTGCCTGCAACATCACCGCCGATATGCACATCGAGGCGATGCGCTTTTTGCAGCCCGGAATGAAAGAATATCAGGTGGCAGCAAAAATTCAGGAAGTGGCTTACAGCGCGGGAGCGCGGCTTTCGTTCCCCACCATCGCCACCATCAACGGACAAACGCTGCACAACCACTATCACGGCAACACCGCCCGCGAAGGCGGAATGATGCTCATAGACGCGGGCGCCGAACTCGACAACGGCTACTGCGGCGATATGTCGTCCACTTTTCCGGTGGGAAAGAAATTTTCTGCACAGCAAAAAACGATTTACGACATTCAGGTTGCCTCACACCTTGCGGCGGTGGCGGCATTGAAACCGGGCGTACCGTTTGAAAAAATCTACGACCTCTCAGCGCAGGTGATTTGCGAAGGAATGAAGTCGCTTGGGATGATGCACGGCGATATGGCAGCGGCGGTTCAGGCAGGCGCACACGCATTGTTTTTCCCATGCGGACTTGGTCACATGATGGGCTTGGATGTACACGATATGGAAAACTTGGGCGAGGTTTGGGTTGGCTACGACGGCAAACCGAAAAGTACGCAGTTCGGGCGTAAATCGTTGCGATTAGCGCGTCACTTGGAAGAGGGCTTTGTGCTGACCATCGAACCGGGCATTTATTTTATCCCTGAACTGATAGACCTTTGGGCAGCAGAAAAACGTTTTGCCGAGTTTATCAATTATGACGAGGTGAAGAAATTCAAGACCTTCGGCGGCATTCGCAACGAAGAAGATTATCTGATTACTGCTACCGGCGCCCGCCGTTTGGGAAAGAAAATTCCGCTGATCACCGACGAGGTGGAGGCATTGCGGTAAAAATAAGGCTGTCTTCACAGGCAGCCTTATGTGTATTTATTAACCATCGTACAAAAAATATTTGCGGAGAAAGAGGGATTCGAACCCCCGGAACCTCTCAGTTCAACGGTTTTCAAGACCGCCGCAATCGACCACTCTGCCATCTCTCCAAATAATAAAATTGGGTGCTTTTTTGAAAAGCAGTGCAAAGGAACGACTTTTTTTTGACTTTTCAAAATCCTTTTCGGAATAAATTTGTACTTTTGCAGAAAATTTGAATTTAATGAGTACACTGACAGACGAAATATCACGCCGACGCACCTTTGCCATCATATCCCATCCCGACGCGGGAAAAACTACTTTGACAGAAAAACTGCTGCTTTTCGGCGGCGCAATTCACGTTGCAGGAGCGGTAAAATCAAATAAAATCCGTAAAACCGCCACTTCCGA
>JAISUM010000137.1 GCA_031272095.1 Candidatus Symbiothrix sp.
AAAGTAACCGCAAGAATCTGCCTGTGCGACACGCCCCGCAGCAGTTGTCGGATATATTGCAAAGCAATCGTGTAGGTTTTGCCGCTGCCTGCGGAGGCGCGATAAACAAAGAAATTGGATGCCGATGTAGTCATAAATTATAATTTGATACAAAGTAACAAGATTTTTTTCAAACAGACAATAGTTTGGGCAAAAAAAAAACAAAAAAACCCCTGTTTCGTGAATGAAAAAACAGAGGTCTTCATATAATAATCTTATGAAAAAAAAGCCTTATTGTCTGCTTTGCCTTGGGGGAGGGGGTTGCTGCCGTTGCGGTTGCCCTTGTCCTTGTCCTTGCCCAAAATTACCGCCTCCGCGAGATTCTAAGGCATGTTCCATAAAATCACGCTCTGCTTGCTGGTATTTATAGACTTTTTCGGCGGATACCAATTTCAACATTTTAGCCAAATATTCCTGTTCCAATTCGGCTTCTTTGATTTTGATTTTTGCGCTCAACTCGATATACTCTTTGTAGTCGGCTTCGGATACCACTGTTTTATTGCGTTGTGCCGTCCAAATTTTACGAGATACTTCACGTAAGGGGCGATTGGCTTCAAATTTAGCTTGTTGCCATTCGTCGTCTATTTTCCAAAATTTGGGGCTTTCCGCTTCCGTCAAACCGATGGCTTTGGTGATAAATTCTGCACGTTCTGCTTTGAATTTTTCAAAACGTTCTCTCCATTGTTCTCCGTTGGGTTGCTGTTGCGCCCCTGCCGACAGGCTGAACAAGATGCCCGTCAATGCCATAATCCATACTTTTGCTTTCATTGTCTTATGCTTTTATAAATTCATTACTCTAAATTGACATAAAATGCTTCGTGGTATATGTTTTGTGTCATCTGTTGTTCGTAATATTGATAATATTCTTCCAATTCGGCTGACGATGACAGATTCAATCCTTGTTGCTGTTGCGGTGTGTCCTTGACATGTGTAAACAGATTGATCATCAATGCGATACCTGAAAACATTGCCGCCATATATACCCAAGTTTTCACTTTGCTCCACAATGGGATAACGTGTGGCGTGGCGTCTGCACGTTCCGGTAATTGCGACATGATTTGTTCAGTCAATCCTTCAAAGTATCCTTCCGGCGTCTTGAAGGGGTTTGTTTTGTTTATTTCTCCTAAACGAGTTATTTTCTTATCCATAATAAAAATAGTTTTACTCATCCGCATAGTTTGACTATACAAAGATATATAAGTTTAATCGTGATTCAAAATATTTTCAATTTTTTTGACGGCATGGTGATACGACGCCTTCAATGCACCGACGGATGTACCTAAAACATCGGACATTTCTTCGTATGCCATTTCGTCGAAATAGCGCATATTGAAGACCAATCGTTGTTTGTCGGGCAGAGTGGCAATGGCATTTTGCAGTTTCAACTGTGCTTCGTCGCCGTCAAAATAATCGTCCGATTCGAGTTTGTATGCGATGTTGGCGTCTTCATTGTCCAACGAAATACAGGTTGTTGCGCGTTGTTTATTGATGAAGGTGATACTTTCGTTGGCAGCGATTTTATAGAGCCATGTGGAAAGTTTGGCGTCGCCGCGAAACATATCTATACTCATCCAAACTTTGATGAAGGTGTTTTGCAGAATATCGTTCGTATCTTCGTGCGACAGCACCATTCGGCGAATTTGCCAATAGAGTTTTTCGCTGTAATAGCGTACGATTTGTTCAAAAGCCTTTTTTTGGACAATGGGATCGCTGCTATGCAGGTCGCGTAATATTTCGGATTCGTTAAACAGATTCATCTTTCAATGTTTATTTTTTGCGTTTTTTCATCAAATCGCGCAGATAGGATGCTTTTTCGTAATCTTCACCGGCAATGGCTTCTTGGAGGGTTTTTTGTAATTCTTCCAGATTCATTGCTTCGTAGGAAACTTTGCTGGTTTGTTCGGCTTGTGTTTCGTCGTCCTCCCAGAGGTCGTCGTCGTCCATAATGACGCCTGCTTCTTCCATAATTTTGTCGGTCGTATAGATAGCGGCTTTTGCGCGGACTGCCAATGCGAGGGCATCGGAAGTTCGGGAGTCTAACTCTATCAAGCGTTTATGGTGGTCGATCATCAATTTTGCATAAAAAACGCCTTTGGCATATTTGTATATAACGACTTCGGTCAATACGGCGTCGATGGCGGCGAGCAGATTGAGCATCAAGTCGTGCGTCAAGGGGCGGGGTGGCGTCAATCCTTCCATACAGATGGCGATGGATTGGGCTTCGGCGGTTCCGATGACGATGGGCAAGCGTCTTTTGCCCTGCAATTCGGACAGGATGATAGCATAAGCGCCGGATTGTACCTGACTGAATGTGATTCCGAGTACTTTTAATGCTTGCATAAATCAATCTCTGCGACCTAAAAAGATCATGATATAATATAACAATGTTGCCAACGAGCTTAATGCGGCGACTACATAAGTATAGGCGGCGGCTTTCAATGCTTTTTCGGCGGCTGAATGGTTTTGGGTAGTGGTGATTCCGGCACGATTCAACCATGTCAAAGCCCGCAGACTTGCATCAATTTCAACGGGTAAAGTGATGAAACTGAACAAGGTGGTCATTGCAAACAAGCCGATGCCCACTAAAAAGATCGGACTGCCGATTTGCGGATTGGAGCCTATCAGCAGCATACCTGCCAGCAAAATCCACATCACCCATTTGGAGGCGTAACTGACGACCGGCACCAATGCCGAGCGCATACTCAATGGTGCATAGGCATGGGCATGCTGCACGGCGTGTCCTGTTTCGTGGGCGGCGACGGCGGCGGAAAAGACATTATCGCCGTAATAGATGTTTTCGCTCAAACTGATGGTTTTGTTGCTCGGATTGTAATTGTCCGTCAGAAAACCGGTTGTCGCCACTACTTTGACGTCCATAATTCCGCTGTCGTACAACATTTTTTCGGCGACATCTTTGCCTGTCATTCCGTTGCCCAATGGCATTTGAGAGTACTTTTTTTCTTTACTTTTCAGATTGGCGGAGACCAACCATCCTGCCAATGCTATTCCTATGAATAAAATAAGATACATATTTTTTAGTGTTTAGTTGTTAGTGTATAGTAATTAGTTGTCATTGAGAATAATAGTTTGTTCGCGGTCGGGTCCGACGGAAACTATGCGAATTTGCACGCCGAGTGTTTCTTCCAAAAACGACAGATAGGCGTTAAATTCTTCCGGAAATTCGTTTTCCGATTGCATTTTTGTCATATCGGTTTGCCAGCCGGGCAATTCCACATAGACGGGACGGAGGTTTTCGCCGATTTCAAATGGGAAATCTTCGGTTTCTTTGCCGTCGATTTGATAGGCGACGCAAGCCTTGATGGTATCAAAACTGTCGAGAACATCGCTTTTCATCATGATCAGTTGTGTTACGCCATCGACCATAATGGCATAACGCAGGGCGACCAAATCTATCCAGCCGCAACGCCGCGGACGACCTGTTACGGAGCCGTATTCGTTGCCCAAATCGCGCATTTTTTGTCCGGTTTCGTCCAAAAGTTCGGTAGGGAAAGGTCCGCTGCCGACACGGGTGCAATAGGCTTTGAAGATACCATAGACTTCGCCGATTTTTGCCGGTGCAACGCCCAAACCGGTGCAAGCGCCTGCGCAGACGGTGTTCGATGAGGTTACAAAGGGATAGGATCCGAAATCTATGTCAAGCATAGTGCCTTGCGCTCCTTCTGCTAAAATTTTCTGACCGGCTTGCAGTGCTTTGTTGATAAAATGGTCGCTGTCGATGCGTCGAAAACGTTTCAAGGTTTCCAAGCCTGCCATCCATTCCTGTTCTACTGCCGACAAATCGTAGGGATAGTTCATTTGTTGCAAAATGGTTTCATGGCGGGCGATAGCGGCGCGATATTTGGCTTCAAAATTATGGTCTATATCACCTATTCTCAATCCGTTACGACTGATTTTATCGGTATAGGCAGGACCGATGCCTTTGCCTGTGGTACCGATTTTATCGCTGCCTTTTTGCGCTTCATAAGCGGCGTCCAAGAGTCGGTGTGTCGGCAAGATGAGGTGCGCTTTTTTTGAAATATACAGTCTTTGTGTCAGGTCGTGTCCGGAGGCTTCCAGCGCTTCGACTTCGACTTTGAACAGCGCCGGATCTAATACGACGCCATTGCCGATGATATTGATTTTTCCGCCTTGAAAAATGCCTGACGGGATGGAGCGGAGGACGTATTTTTGTCCTTCAAATTCAAGGGTATGACCGGCATTGGGTCCGCCTTGAAAGCGTGCGACAATATCGTATTCGGGTGTGAGGACATCCACGACTTTGCCTTTGCCTTCGTCGCCCCATTGCAAGCCCAAAAGTGTATCTACTTTCATATTTTTATTTTATAAATGAATGATCGTTATGATGATTGTTTCAGTTTGAGTTTCGCCAATTTCTGTTGTTTTTTCAAATTACGGGCGCAGATATTGCATACGCCGAAGATGTACAGATTATAATTGCTTGGCACAAATTGTTTGATCTGCGTATTTTGAATCTGCGCTTTCAATTTGGAGTTGGTATGTTCCGACACTTTGTTGCAAATCGTACAAATCGAATGGAAATGAAAATCGTTGTTGTAAGCCCGCTCGTAGAACGACAGATTTTTCCCGAATTGATGTTTCAATACCAAATTGCATTCCAACAGCAGTTGCATCGTGTGGTAGAGTGTTGCCCGACTGATGCGAAAATTGCGTTGAGTCAGTTTTTCATGCAAAGTATCAATATTGAAATGGCTTGATTCGGAATATATCAAATCCAAAATCGCATACCGTTCCGTTGTTTTACGATATTTATGCGCGGTCAAATAGTCATCCAAGATGTTTCTGACTTCTTCTCTGATCTGTTCTTTTGTATTATCCATAATGCCGTTTGCAAGTGTGGCACAAAATTACAACATTAATTTGAGAAATTCAAATGATAGGCGAAAAAACATTGTTTTTGGGGCTAAATTTTCAAAATAAAGAGTGTCTGCACCTCGCAGACACTCTTCCCTTCATAATTTAGAAATCATGAAAAACAAAAAAGAAAATTTTTATTAATCGGTTTATTTTTTTGCTTCCATCTTTTCTTTCAGTTCCGCCAGCTCGGTGATGTCACCCAGCGTCGTTTTTTCCAAAGCCGGTTGTACCAATTCTTCCACAGGTGCGGCTTTTTCCTTTTTCGCTTTTTTCGTCGTTTTCTTTTCTTTTTCGACTACTTCTGCCGTTTCTTTTTTGGCGGCTTCACGTTGTTCGTCTTCGAATATACGACTGTGAGAAAGGATGATACGTTTTGAATCTTTATTAAATTCTATGACTTTGAAATTCAATTTTTCGTCTAATTGCGACTGTGAGCCATCTTCTTTGACCAAGTGTTTCGGCGTTGCAAATCCTTCGATGCCGTAGGGCGACAAGGAAATGACGGCGCCTCTGTCCAAGAGTTCGGTGATGGTGCCTTCGTGGATGGAACCTACCGTGAAGATTGTTTCAAATACATCCCAAGGATTTTCTTCCAATTGTTTGTGTCCCAGACTCAAACGACGGTTTTCTTTGTCAATTTCCAAGACTTGCACGTCGATGTTGGCACCGATTGATGTAAATTCGCTCGGATGTTTGATTTTCTTTGTCCAAGAGAGGTCGGAAATATGAATAAGACCTTCTACGCCTTCTTCGATTTCGACGAATACGCCGAAGTTGGTGAAGTTACGCACGGTAGCGGTGTGTTTGCTGCCTACCGGATAGTGTTCTTCAACGCCTTCCCATGGATCGGGTTTCAACTGTTTGATACCCAGCGACATTTTGCGTTCTTCGCGATCTAATGTCAGCACAACGGCTTCTACTTCATCGCCGACTTTCATAAAGTCTTGTGCGCTGCGCAGGTGTTGTGTCCAGCTCATTTCCGAAACGTGGATCAAGCCTTCGACACCCGGAGCGATTTCGACGAATGCACCATAATCGGCGACGACGACGACTTTTCCGGTTACTTTGTCGCCTACTTTGAGTTCTGTGTCGAGCGCTTCCCAAGGATGCGGCATTAATTGTTTGAAACCGAGTGCGATACGTTTCTTTTCGTTGTCAAAATCGAGTATGACGACTCTGATTTTTTCATCTAACGAAACGATTTCTTCGGGGTGATTGACACGTCCCCAACTCAAGTCGGTGATATGGATCAAGCCATCTACGCCGCCCAAGTCGATGAATACGCCGTAGGTGGTGATATTTTTAACAATACCTTCGAGGATTTGTCCTTTTTCCAAGCCGGAGATGATTTCCTGTTTTTGTTGTTCGAGTTCGGCTTCAATAAGCACTTTGTGCGAAACGACCACATTGTGAAAGTCCTGATTGATTTTCACCACTTTAAATTCCATTGTTTTATCGACAAAGACGTCGTAATCACGGATGGGTTTGACGTCAATTTGCGATCCGGGCAAGAAGGCTTCGATGCCGAATACATCGACGATCATACCGCCTTTGGTACGGCATTTTACATAACCTTGTACGATTTCATCGCTTTCGAGGGCTTGTGTTACGCGATCCCATGAGCGAGCGGCACGTGCTTGTTTGTGAGAGAGGCTCAACTGTCCTTTTTTATCTTCCAATGTTTCGATATAAACTTCTACTTCGTCGCCGACTTGCAAATCGGGGTTGTAACGAAATTCGTTCATAGAAACAACGCCATCGGATTTGTATCCGATATTGACTACTACTTCTCGTTTGTTCATAGAAGTAACTACGCCTGTTACGACTTCTCCGACATTGATTTTGCCGACGGATTTGTCGTAAGCTTCCAGCAGTTCTTCTTTACTTGCGGTAGTGTAAGATTCGCCTTTTTCGTAGGCGTCCCAATCAAATTCTTCTTTTGCAGCAGGCGTTTTTACGGGTTCTGCTACAGTTTCTTTCACTTCTTCGACCGGAGCATCGGCAACTGTCAGAGGCGTTTCCGCAACTGCTTCGGCTGTTTCAACCGGAATCGTAACTTCTTGTGTTTCAATTACTTCTACCGGTTGTTCTTGGATAAGTTCTTCACTCATTGTTGATAAATTGTTTGTTTAATTAAAAGATTAGACTTTATGTTGTAATAAAAAACGGGTGCAAAGGTAAGAAAAAATTATGAATAATGTGCTATAATTCCGTGATTTTTCACTACTTTTGCAGCGTTATTTTCAAATACACATAAAAATTTATGTCGAAATTATCAGAAAGATTGACGGCATTGTCGCCGTCGGAGACATTAGCAATGTCGCAAAAAAGTAATGAATTGAAAGCGCAAGGTTTTGATGTGATCAATTTAAGTGTGGGCGAACCGGATTTCAATACGCCCGATTTTGTCAAAGAAGCCGCTAAAAGAGCTATTGACGATAATTTTTCATTTTATTCTCCTGTGCCGGGCTATCTGTCGTTACGAAAAGCCATCTCGGACAAGTTGCAGCGGGAAAATCAGCTGACATACGCACCCGAACAGATTGTTTGTTCCAATGGTGCCAAACAGTCGGTGTGTAATGTGTTGCTGTCCATTATCGGCAAGGGCGACGAGGTGATCGTTCCGGCGCCCTATTGGGTCAGTTATGTGGAAATGGTTAAGTTGTCGGAAGGCGTCAATGTAGTGGTTACGGCAGGCATAGAGCAGGATTTCAAAATTACGCCGACGCAATTGGAAGCGGCGATCACACCGAAAACGAAAGCGATTATTCTTTGTTCGCCCTCTAATCCGACCGGCAGTGTCTATTCAAAAGACGAGCTACAAGGTTTGGCAGAAGTCTTGGCGAAATATCCGAATATTATTATTTTATCGGATGAAATTTACGAACATATCAACTATATCGGCAAACATGAAAGTATAGCGCAATTTGAATCGGTGCGCGATCGGGTGGTTATCATCAACGGCGTATCGAAAGGCTATGCGATGACCGGATGGCGTTTGGGATGGATAGCGGCGCCGCAGTGGATCGCATCGGCGTGCAACAAATTACAGGGGCAATATACTTCGGGACCTTGTTCTATCGCACAAAAAGCGGCAGAAGCAGCATACACCGGCGCACAGGATTGTGTCGAAACGATGCGAAAAGCATTTGAACGCCGTCGCGATTTGATGGTCAAACTATGCAGTGAGATTCCGGGGTTCAAAGTCAATCGTCCGCAAGGTGCGTTTTATCTTTTCCCCGACTGTTCTTATTATATAGGAAAGACCATTCAGGGCAAAAAAATCGAATCGTCAGCCGATTTGGCGATGTTTCTGTTAGAGACAGCGCATGTGGCGGCAGTCGGCGGACCGGCTTTCGGAGCGCCCAACTGTATTCGTTTCTCTTATGCAGCAGCCGATGAACAGCTGATCGAAGCGATGTCGCGGGTGAAAAAGGCGTTGCAAGGGCTATGAAATGTTGGAAATTGTTTGAGAATATGTTAAGAAGGAGGTAGTTGTTCCGCAATATCGGGGTTAAGTCTGCTATGAACGGGCTTTTAAGAGATCTTCATCAGTTTCTTTCGGCAACCGAAACGCAAACTCCAATCCCCCACCCGCTCGCATCGCCACACTTATCGTCCCGCCGTGAAACGATACGGCATTTCGCACTATCGACAGTCCCAGCCCCGAACCGCCTGCATCGCGCGTCCTGCCTTCATCGGCGCGGTAAAAGCGTTCAAAAAGGCGCGACAAGTGGCGGCGGTCGCTGATGCCAACGCCGTCGTCCCAAAATTTGAATGTGTAAAAGTTCTGATTTTCTTTGGTTTGCGTGATGTGCGCGGTAACATTACTTCCGGCGTGTCGAATGACGTTGTCGAGCAAATTTCCGAAAATTGCAACAAGCAGATTGCGGTTGCCGTTCACGACGGTAGTGGCGGGAACAGCACATTCCAATTTTATATTCTTATCTTTCATACGATTATGGAATGTGCGGCGCAATTCATCAATCAACTG
>JAISUM010000006.1 GCA_031272095.1 Candidatus Symbiothrix sp.
TTTTCAAAGCCTTCCAAGCCCGGTTTTGTTTCTTCTTTGTACAATTCGTCGTAAGATGGATTGTAAACAATCTCTTTCACACCGGAAATTCCGTACTTGCTTAAATCTAAATTTGCCATAATGCTATTTATTTGATTAATTAAAAGATTTTTATTGTACCAAAGTCCGCAAAGTCATTTTTTCCTTGCAGACTTATTTTTCTTATGCGGAAAGTGAGGGATTCGAACCCCCGGTACAGTTACCCGTACACCGCATTTCGAGTGCGGCCCGATCGACCACTCTGGCAACTTTCCTGTTTTCGCGTACAAAGGTAAGCATTTTTTTCAAAAGTAGTGCATTTATGCGCTATAAATGCGCTTTTTTTTCTTCAAATCTGCCTCTTGCACCTTCACAAACAATCATTTTATGATGCTGATTTCTGTGACTCCGTTTTTGCTATATCTCTCTCATATCGAATATTCCGTGTCTAGCGCGGGATGACGCTGTCAAAAACCAAAAGCCCCTACAATCTTCTCGACGGCAGGGGCTTCATAAAAAATGCAAGATTTTCTGTGTTACCAGAAATAAATATAGAACGCTACCGTGATGCCGAGAATGATGATGGTGTGGATAACATCCCATTTCGTCCAGCTGGCACGGGTGACGGCTTTCTGTTCGGGAGTGGCGGTACCGAAAACAAGTCCCTGAATTTTTTCGGCGTCGGGTTTTGCGGTAAACAAACTGACCGCAATCACTACCAAAATGCAGAACAGGAACATCCAGCCGCAGAAGAACAGCCAATTTACGTCGTAGAACAGGTATTTAAACAAGTTGTCTGCTGCACCTTCAACGCTCGAATAGTAGATTTTTGCGCCAAGTCGCGTCAGCCCGATGATCAAGCCGGAAATCAAGCCCCACATACCGCCTTTGGCAGAGGTGCGTTTCCACATAACGCCGAGCAGGAAGGCAGCTGCAATTCCGGGTGCAAGTACCGATTGAACATCCTGCAAATAGATATACAGCACATCACCGACGCTACGCATAATCGGAATCCATAAGATACCCAAAATGACGATGACCACCGTTGCAATTTGTCCGATGACCACCAATTTTTTTTCGGGCGTTTCGGGTTTGAAACGTTTGTAAAAGTCGATAGTGAAAAGCATAGACGACGAATTGAAGAGTGATGCTAACGACGACATCAGCGCCGCTAAAATACCACAAACCACCAGTCCTTTGACTCCCGCAGGCAGCAGTTTTGCCACTAATGTCGGGAATGCCGCGTCAGCGTTCAGATTGCCGTTGGCAAGCATTGGCAAAAAGCCCTCACCGCCTGCGCCAATCCATTTCTGATGAATAGCGAAAGCAATCATACCCGGAATCATAAATAAGAAAACCGGCAATAGTTTCAGGTAAGCGCCGAAAATAGCACCGCGACGTGCCTGTTGCTCATCTTTTCCCGAAAGGACACGCTGTACAATGTACTGGTCGGTACACCAATACCAGAACCCGATAATCGCCGAGCCGACGATGGCGCCGAGCCAGGGGATGTTGGCATCGTTGTTGGATCGCATCAAATCCGTCATCGAGTCGCCCAAATCATTTACGGGAACTGCGCCGCAGATGCGCATCATTTCGCTCCAGCCGCCAAGTTCTTTCAGTCCGAGAACAAGAATAATCAGTGAGCCGAGCAGCAAAATCGGCGTTTGCAGCACCGAGGTATAAAGTACCGATTTCATCCCACCGACTACGGTGTAAAGCGCTGTGATCAGCACCAATCCGATAGCGGCGATCCAGAAAAAGTCGATACCCCACAGTTCTTTGATACCGAAGACCTGTTGAAAAACAAGCCCGCCCGCATACACCGTTACGGCAACTTTTGTCAGCACATAACTGATGAGCGAAATCATCGAAAGAATGGTACGGCTCTGCGGGTTGTAGCGCCGTTCGAGAAATTCGGGCATGGTATAAACCATACTTCGCGAATAAAAAGGCACAAACACCCAGCCGAGAATCAGGATCATCCAGCCTTGAATTTCCCAGTGTGCCATCGCCATACCGCTTGATGCGCCGGTTCCGGCAAGTCCGATAAGGTGTTCGGATCCGATGTTCGACGCAAAAATTGATGCGCCGATAGCAATCCACGTCGCGTCTTTTCCGGCGAGAAAATAGTCGCCCGACGTGTTCTGTTTCTGTTTGAGTACCCATACTACAATTCCGATGAGTACTGCGGCAAAAATGCCGATTACAATCCAATCTAATGTGAACATTTTTAGTGTTTATTAATAAATAATTTATATTACTGAATATCAGGGAATTACTGTTTTTATGGCAGTGCTGTCCCCATTATTTTTAATATTGATAATCAGGGCGCCGTGATGGTACACCGGCACTTTTTCCGATTGTGCGTGTTGTTTTGTCAGCAATTTGCCGGTTGCATCGAAAACAGACACTTCGCTGCCGGTTGTTACGCCTCGCAAAACGTAATCGTTACCGGCTTTTGTCAGATAAATCGGCGTCGCTTTGTTGCTTGTCCAAGGGATGCTTTCGGATTGAACAGGCGACAGTCGATAGAGTCCGGCTCCATGCTGGGGAATTGTCGGTGCAAATTGGTTTGCGGTCGAATATTCGCCCAAATCGCTATGCGTCCACAAGTCCCGAATCCTATATTTTCCCTGTAAATTCAAGGCGGCAAAATCCAATGTGATTTGTTCGGGCGGGAAAGCGTAGGGATCGGAAGTGTAAACCAAAAACTCAATGCTAACGCCCGATGTTGCCGATTTCACTTCGTCGTCGAAACCGCAGAAAGCGGTGAATTTTGTATATCCTGTGGGCAAATCAAATTCGATGACCGAATAGGAGTTGGTTCCGAAACCTTTGGTGTAAGTAGTGCCATTGACTTTCAGGCTGTTGTTGTCCAAACTTTTGTTGCGTTTGACGGAATCCCAGCCGCTGGTCGCTTTCACCCAATTGAGGGTGGTCAAATCTAATGTTGTGCCGTCTGCTTTGTGCAAAGTCGGATTGATCCAGTCAGCGTGGTCGTAATCGAAACCGTCGCCCGCATCGGTAACTACCAAATAGAGTTTGCTTGCACCGGCGATATTTGCCTCAATTTGAACGCCTTCTTTGCGCATTGTCCGGCTAACACGTCCGCTGTTGGCGATAGCGGTTTGCGTATTGACTTCGCGTGTGCTTGGGTCTTCGGTGAAAAGCATAAATTCGACGGTCGATCCGATATTTTGACTGATGCCGCTATTGTCCAAACCTGCGAAAGCTGCGAAATGGGTATATCCGGCAGGCACGGCATAGTGAATGATAGAATTGGCGTGCGTTCCGATTCCGACGGGATAGACTTTGCCGTGAATGGTCAAGTTGCCTCCGCCGATACTTTTGTTTTTCTGAATTGTTCCCCATCCGGTGGTAGCGCTTTCCCAGGTCGAAGTGGTAAGATGCAGGGTGTCGCCCGTCTGATTATAGAGAATCGGGTCGATCCAGTCGGCATGATCTGCGGAATAGCCATCTCCTGCGTCGCTGACCACGAGAAACAAATCGCGTGTTTCGGCAGGCAAAGCGGTTTGAATATTCACGCCGTAACCATCGGTCAGATTGGAAATCAAACCGCTGCGGTAGATCGCTTTTTTGACTTCGACAAACAAACCACCTTTGATATTGAACAGCGCTACGAATTTATCGTCGCCGGTAGCATCGTCGGCAGCCCACATCACATTTTCGCCGTCGTTGAAGATTTGACGGTTGTTGCGCGAATGTTGATTGACATAGATAATTTCCGGATTGGTGATCAGCGAATCGGTAAAACTGTCATTGTCAGGTAAATGACCTCCGAACATCAGCGGCGATTTAAAAATAGACCACAGCGACATCAAGGTAAATTGTTCGTCGCGGGTGAAATTGGTCATACGGGGCGAGCCGCGTTCTCCGCGAATAGAGATATGTCCCAACGGCAACATATCGGCGTCTGCCCATGCGCCGCCGCCCGAATAGGGATACCATTTGTTGCAGACGGTAAATTGATAGAGCAGTTGATCCCAGTTATCCCAGAAATCATCGACCGTGCGCCACATATTGGCATGGTTGCGAGCGTGTGCGGCTTTTTCGACCGGTGTTTCTCCCGGCGACATACTCAACACTATCGGGCGCCCTGTGCGGTCAATTGCCTGTCTGATCATTTCTATTTCAGCTTGATGATAGGGGCGGGAAAGATCGTCTATTTTGATAAAATCTACGCCCCACGAGGCATACAAATCCATAATGGAATTGTAGTATTCTTGTGCGCCTGCGCTGTCGGCAACGATGGTATAGTTGTCTTTGAGCCATGTACACTGGTCGGCAGTCGTATAGATTTTATCGGCGGTAATGCCGTCGGCGTCTTTGACAGGCAGTTTTTCCGTAACGGCTTTTTTCGGAACGCCACGCATGATATGGATGCCGAATTTCAGTCCTTTGTCATGTACATAATCGGCGAGTGGCTTGAATCCCATCCCGTTGGCAGCTGACGGAAAGCGGTTGAGTGCAGGCGTATAGCGTCCGTATTCATCCATCACATAAATAGGATTGGTCTGATTGTAGCCGCCTGCCTTATCATTTTCGACAAACCAGCGAATATCGACCACAATATATTGCCAACCGAATGGTTTCAGATGTTCCGCCATATAATCGGCATTGGCTTTGACTTCGCTCTCGACGACGGTAGGACCGAAGCAGTCCCAGCTGTTCCAACCCATCGGAGGCGTTTCTGCCCAAGTATGGAAATCGCTTTGAGCGCGAACAGTCGACGTTGCCAATATCAGCAAAAACAAGGCTATAGGTTTCATCTTATTCTACGCTGAATTGATAAACAGTGCCGCTCGTGAATGTTTCCCCCGGACGAAGCGTTGTCGTAGGAAAATTGGGATGATTGGGCGAGTCGGGATAATGCTGTGTTTCCAAACAAATTCCGGTACGTCGCTGATAGCTCACGCCGCCTTTGCCCTTCAGGGATCCATCGAGAAAATTGCCGGTATAACATTGCACTGCCGGTTCGGTCGTATAAACAATCATTTTGATGCCCGATGCCGGACAATACAGGCTGCCTTTAGGCGTTCCGATGTTGTTTTGTCCGTTGAAAATCCAGTTGTGGTCATACCCGCCGGCGATATTCAGCGGCTCGTAGTCGGCGTCGATCCGGTCGCCTATCCGTGTCGGTTTTCTGAAATCCAACGGCGTTGATTTGACAGTAGCAATTTTTCCGGTAGGAATCAGACCTGAATCGGTCGGCGTAAATTTGTCGGCGTCCAAATACAGCACATGGTCTAAAATCGTCTTGCTTGGATCGCCTGACAGGTTGAAATACGAATGGTTGGTCGGATTCAGCACCGTCGGCTGGTCGGTCGTTGCTTCGTAGAAGATCGACAACTCATTGTTTTCCGTTACCGTATAAGTTACTTTCAAGGAGAGATTGCCCGGATAACCGTTGTCGCCGTCCGGTGAAAGGAACGTACATTCGAGCTGATTGGCGCTAATCTGTTTAATATCAAAATATTGATATTGAAAACCGGTGATGCCGCCATGCAGAGAATTTTCTCCGTTATTGATCGTCAGCTGATACTCTTTGCCGTCCAACGAGAATTTACCTTTGGCGATGCGGTTGCCGTAGCGTCCGATTGTTGCGCCGAAATCGGTTTTTTCAGTTGTGTAACTAACCAAAGAGTCGAATCCCAAAACCACGTCGGTGAAAATGCCGTCTTTGTTGGGGACAAGCAGATTCACGATACGTGCACCAAAATTCGTTACTGCAATCTCCATACCGTGCGAATTTTTCGCAGTGTAAAGAGATAAAGGCTGTTGTTCGATTGGTTGCTCGTTGGTTTTTTGTTTGTTGCAAGCAACCAGCATTACTAATGCGATACTGATAAAAATTGTGTGTTTCATTGTTTTACTTATTATAAAGTTGATGTTCTGTCATATTTCCCAGCTTTTGATAGCCGGCGTAAAGTTTCAAATACTTGCTGTGATTTTCGTCGTTTGGCGTGTAGGTTTTCATAAAACCCTGTCCCATTGCTGCCTGCGCGTCTTCTACTTTGGGATAGACGCCCGCTACAACGGCGGCAAACATCGCTGCACCAAAGGCACAGCACTGCTCTGATTTTGCCACTTTTATCGGCATTCCCAGCACATCGGCAAGTATTTGCATCACAAAGGGCGACTTCTGCGAAATGCCGCCGATACCAATCACCTCGCGTATTTCCACGCCATTTTCTAAAAAACGGTCGACAATCGCCTTCGAGCCGAAAGCCGTTGCTTCTACCAGCGCACGAAAGACCGCCGCAGGCGTTGTGCCGAGCGTCAGTCCGCTGATGCTGCCTTTGAGCAGTTGATTGGCGTCGGGTGTGCGGCGTCCGTTGAGCCAGTCGGTAGCCACGAGCGTTTCGTTGATGGGCAGTTGCTGCGCTTCTTCGGTGAGTTCGGCGATGGATTTTCCCGTAAATTTTGAGAACCACGCATAGACGTCGCCGAAGCCCGATTGTCCTGCCTCCAGACCAATCATTCCGGGAATGACCGAGCCGTCAACCTGTCCGCAGATGCCTGCGATGAGTTTGTCGCCGATTTCCTGATACGAAGACACCATAATGTCGCAGGTCGAAGTACCAATCACGCGCACAAATGCGCCGCTTTTGATTTCTGCGCCGACGGCTCCGAAGTGGCAGTCGAAGGCGCTCACACCTACGGCTACATTGGTTGTCAAGCCGAGTCGCGCCGCCCATTCTGCTGTCAGGCAGCCCGCTTTGACGTCGCTTGTGTGGGTTTCGGCGTACAGATGTTCGCGGTAACCGGCGAGGGCGGGGTCTATTTTTACTAAAAATTCTTCCGAAGGCAGTCCGTTCCAGTCCTTGTGCCACATTGCTTTGTGTCCTGCGGCGCAGCGGCTGCGCAGGATTTTTTCGGGTTTCAGATTGCCTGTGAGCAGCGCCGGCAACCAGTCGCAATGTTCCACCCAGGAATATGCGGCGGCGGCTACGTTTTTGTCTTCGGCGAGGATGTGCGCCATTTTTGCCCAAACCCATTCGGAGGAGTAGATGCCGCCTTCGTAAGCGGTGTAATTGGGGGAATTTTTCTTTGCCAAAGCGTTGATGCGCTCTGCCTCGGCGATGGCGGTGTGGTCTTTCCAGAGCACAAACATTGCGTTGGGATTTTCGGCAAATTCGGGTTTCAGAGCCAGCACAACGCCGTTTTCGTCGGTCAGAGCGGGAGTTGAGCCGGTGGTGTCGAACGAGAGTCCTGCCACTTTTTCGGCAGTTCCTTCGGGTGCTGCGGCGAGCGCGGTTTTTACGGCTTCTTCGAGCGATTCGATGTAGTCCAGCGGGTGCTGTCGGTAGCGGTTTTCCTGCGGATTGCAGAATTTTCCTTCTTTCCAGCGGGGGTAATAACTTACGGCGGAGGCGATTTCAGCCCCGTTAGCCGTGTCGACAATCACAGCGCGGCACGAGTCCGTTCCGTAATCCAATCCGATAACAAATTTGTTGATCATATTTCTATCTGTTTTAAGTTAATGAGTGAATAGTTTTTATAGGGTTTTCAAGACAATGATTCCGTGTTTTTCGAGCGAAAAACTGTGCGTTTTTCCGATTTTACCCAGATTTTTGTGCTGCCACAAGTCGCGGATTTTTGTCTTGTGGCTGATGTTAAATTTTTCTGCAACAAACTGAAAATCAATAACTTCATTTGTCCTGTTCATTATGGCGAAAGCGCGTGAGCCGTCGGCAAGCGGTTTTTCCCATACTTCTACGCCCCCCTCGCTGAAAATGCGCTGCGCCTGACGGAAAAGTTTGTCCTGATTCAGGGCGATGATTTCCCGATTGGTCAGAATTTCGAGCGTTTCCTTACTCATCGAACGCAAATCGTTGCCTGCCAAAAGCGGCGAGACCATCATACACCACATCGAAAAATGCGTTTTGTCTTCTTCGTAAGTCATTCCGCGACCCACCTGCAACATATCCATATCGTTGTAATGTCCCGGCGAGCAGTATTTGTAGAGGTCGGCGTTGAGGTCGATGATGTGCAGGATGGACGAAAATTTTGCTGCAATATCGCCCGAAATGCGCCACGAATCCGCCATTTTCACCGCCCATTCGCCCGGAAATTGCCAGCGGCAAATGTTGAAAATCACGGCGGGGTTGGCTGCCTTCACCGCTTGGCAGATTTTGGTGTATTCGGTTTGCTCGTCAAGATGTTGCCGCTCGCCGCCGCACCAGTCCACTTTCAGGAAATCGTAGCCCCAACGGTCGAAAAACAGGCGACAATCCTGTTCAATGTGTCCGTAGATGCCTACGCCAATGCCCAGCGTATCTTTGTTCCACATTGAGCCGCAAGTGTTTTTGCCGGCATCGGTGTAAATTCCTGCTTTTAAGCCCTTTGCGTGAATGTACTCGGCAAGTGCGCCCATACCGGAGGGGAATTTGGCGCGGTTTTCTATCAGGTTGCCTTCGGTGTCGCGTCCTCCGAAATAGCCGTCATCCACGTTGATAAAGCGGTAGCCCGCATCGTACATTCCCGATGAAATCATTGCGTCTGCCTGCTGGCGAATCAGCGTCTCGTTGATGTTGATTGCAAAATGATTCCAACTGCTCCAGCCCATTATCGGCGGGTTTTGAGCGTTCAAACTTTCTAAGTTTAGGAAACTTAGAAAGTTTACTGTCATCAGCACGAATGCTGCGAAAAATAATTTTTTGTGTGTCATAATGTATGTTTTATTAATCCTATTTCATCTATATATACGCATTCGTCCAAGGCTGTGATTTTCAATTTATGCACAGGAATTTCCGGTTTTGCCGGAAAAATGAACTGCCGAAGCGCATAATTGCGCAGGATGTTTTGCTTCCATTCCTCGCTAAATTCCGCCGTTTCGTAATCGGCAGTTTGAGGCTCGCCGCCGTCAAGGGAAACCGAAATTCTCAACTGCTTTCCTTCAACCGCGTGGGTGGGCAGAAAACGCACTTCTACCGAAATGCTATCATAACTACCTGTTATAGAATACATTATATCGCTATTCTTGGATAACAAAAACGCATTTCCGGAACAGCCAAAGCCTTCGATTCGGGTAATTTTTGCCGAATTTTCGGGCAGTAATCTTACAAAATTGTTTTGCGGCAAAGGCGTATTTACCGTTTCGCGTTTAACCCGTTCAAATACAGGCAGTCGACGCGGTTGAAAGTCCATAATTCCACGCCATTTGCCATTGTTGGCAGCGTTGTAAATCGCTGTCAATGAAGCGATACTGTCGAAAGCCGCATCGACCGCTTCCCACTTCCCCCCTGTGTGTGGATTGAAGGGAGCGAGTTCGTGCCGCGCCAACTGTGCGCCAAGCATTTTGAAATTCATTTGCGCCGCCGCCTGAACGGGATATTTCACGACTTGAAAATACTCATCTTTCTTATTTTCAGTAATTTGCGCCGCTATTTTTTCCGTTTCATCGGACAATTTTTGATAATCCGTTATACGTTGCCTGATTTCCTGTTCCGAAAACGGCAAATCGCTGATTTCGCTGTAATTATTGTCGTAAACCCGCGTATTTCCCAGAAATTCCGGTCGGCGGATATGCGCAAGCCGGTAGTGTTCCTGCAAAAGGGGAAACAATTCCGTGCCTGTTTTTTCGCCAAACTCGCGCTGCAACCAGTTTTTCAGATGTTGGGAAGCGCTTGATACTCTGTCTGGTCCCTTCCACGCCAAATCGAGGAAAAGTTCTGTCAGATATTCCGAAGGCTTGACGTCGCCAACGTTCACAATCCAGATTTTGCGGACGTTTTTTTCGTAAGCAAGCGACAACTGCTGATGAATAAGTGCAGGCGAAACCATACTCAACCAGAGATAGTCGTGCGGGGCGCCCCAGTAGGAAATGTGGTAATAGACGCCGTTTCCGCCGCTGCGCTGCCGTTCAGTTTCGTCGGGAAAATGGCGGATATAGCCAAAATTGTCGTCGCACCACACAAGCGTAACATAATCAGGAACTTGCAAGCCCGCCTTGTAAACGTCCAGCACTTCCTTGTAGGGAACAAACTGCTGCGGAACTTTGGAAACATCGGGATTGACGTATTTTTTCAGCAATTCTGTTTGGTCGGCAATTACCTCTGTCAGAGCGTTTTTGTAATCTTCGGTTGTGCGGGCGCCTTCCATTTTGCCGTCGTGTTTGCCGCGCATTCCGATGGTGAAAATATTTTCGGAATTGCCAAGTTCTTTCAGCCGTTCTTCCCAGTATGAAAGTATGCTGTCGCGATTCGTGAAGTAATTATACGCGCTTTTATGCGTCAAATCCCATTCGGTAGCCGAATTGCGCATCATCGGCTCGCAGTGCGAAGTCCCTACTATTATTCCGTATTTTTCCGCCATCGCCCGATTGCCTTCGACAAAATAAAACGGCATCGTAACTTCGTGCATAGCAGGCCAAATCGTGTTTGCACGCAGGCGCAACAGGAGTTGGAATATCTTTTCGTAAGTTTTTGCTCCGATTTGCCCTTTGAAACGTCCTTGAACGGAATATTTCGTTTTAGCGTCCGGTTCAAAAGTCTTTGTACTCCAAGGATTTAAACCCCAATCTTCATCGTTCAGAAAAATGCCGCGATATTCCACTGCGGGCGACTGAAAAGCGCGATAATCGGCAGGAATTGCAAGCATTTTTTTCGTTTCCGGCAACGCATCCGCCCACCAAATCCAGGGCGAAACACCCGCCAAACGCGAGAGTTCGAGAATGCCATAAGCCGTTCCGCGAGCGTCGGAGCCGACAACAAAAATCTGATTTTTCTCGACAAAAATATGAAACGCCTCTTTTTTTTCTATCGTATCTGTCTGAATAATACG
>JAISUM010000012.1 GCA_031272095.1 Candidatus Symbiothrix sp.
ACCGGCGAAGGGTAATAATCCGCCCGATTCATAAACTCTTCGGCATAAAGTCCCTTAAACAGTTCTTTTTTGCCGGAAAACATTGCATCAAAAGTCGATACGGTCAGCGATTTGCCAAACCTGCGCGGACGGGACATAAAATAAATATGTCCGGTATCAATCATTTCGACCAAATATCGCGTCTTATCAACGTAAGTATAATTTTCGCTGATAAGCGCCTCGAAATTTTGTATGCCCACCGGCAGTTTTTTGCGTAACGTTGCCATAATTTTTGATGGATTTGAAATATTGGCACAAAAGTACAAATTTAATTTTGATTTGCAAAATTGCCGCAAGGTTATTTTTTATTTTTCCAATGGGCGAACGCTACTTTCTGCAAAAATTTTCAGCAGGGTTTGCGCTTCGTTTTCCCAAGTCAGTTCGGCATTAGCGGCTGCAAATCCTGACAGATTTTTTGGTTGGGCAGCAGTCTGACGGATGATTTCGGCGAGATAGTCGGGTTCAAAATGGTTGATAAGCGTACCGATGCGGTAATGTGCTACGATTCGTTGGATTTCCGGGAAATCGACGCTCACTACCGGCAATTGAGCTCTGATATAATCGAAAATTCGATTGGGTAGGGCATAATAGTAATTCAAACTGCTTTTATCCAAGAGATTGACGCCGACGGTGGCGTTTTGCGTGTATTCGGGTAATTGTTCAAAAGCGACGCGACCGACAAAAATTACCCGATCTTGCAGGTGCATCGTTGCTGTTTTGGTTTTCAGTTCGTTTAATATGTCGCCCGCCCCGACGACATAAAACACAAAATCGTCTAAATAAGACATGGCGTCAATTACCCATTCGATACCACGCCCTACATTGACCGCACCCTGATAGAGTATCACTTTTTTTCCGCCTGTTTCAAGTGTGTTTTGAGGCGGTGTGAGTGTTTGTGCAAACGGAATATTGCGCACAACCTGCATTGAAATTCCGTATTTGGCATTGTAAATATCGGCAATAGATTGGCATACCGTATAGCAATGTTTCAGTCGGGGAAAAATCAGGTCTTCTATTTTTGTCCATACGGATTTAACGAATTTGCGGTGAGTAATTTCCGGCGCTTCGGGAAACATTTCGTGGGCGTCGAACACCAATGGTTTGCGGTGCAGGACAGCGGCTAACCAATTTGCGAGCAGCGTATCCGTGTCATTTGCGAGATAGATGTCCGTCGGATGGAGCAAGAGGTAGAAAAACAGCCGGATATTGTATTCTGCATAAAACAGAAAACTGCTATTGAACAACAAGCGCATTCGAAACGTCGAATAGGTACGCTGTAAGTCGGGACTATTGCGCATCCGTCTGCCGATAAGTCGCACTGTATATCCGTGTTGTGTCAAGGTCGAACAGACTTTATGTACTCGCTGGTCTGCTGCCAAATCGTTGGTTACAGAGACGGATACGCGCATTTTATCGTCTTTTCTGTTGTTGTTTTTGACGTTCGCGCAGCAAAGCTTGTTGTTGGCGTTGCGCTTCTTCGAGCCGTGCCATAAAACCCGATTTCTTTTTGGTTTTCATCTTACCTTTGTTGGCTTCCAATTTTACCAACAGTGCTTTTTCGTTCAGGAAATAACGGAAACCAATGGTTTGCGCTACTGTGATCAAAGTAGAAATCAGATAATAATAGTTCAGCCCTGCCGGATAGGAGTTGAGGAAGAAAAACATCATCACCGGCATCAGATACATCATCCATTTCATACCCGGCATTTGTTCTTGTCCGGTGTTTTGCTGATCCATCGTGAATTTGGTATTCAAGATTGTAACTAAGGACATCAACAGACAGAAGATACTGATGTGATTACCCATAAATCCCGAAATCAGCGGAATATCGAAATTCCAGTGAATGATTGCATCGTAAGTCGAGAGGTCGTTTGCCCAGAGGAAACTTTCGTGACGCAGTTGTATTGCCGACGGAAAAAACATAAACAAGGCTATCAGGAAGGGCATTTGCAGCAGCATTGGCAGACAGCCTGCCATCGGACTGACGCCCATTTGTCGATAAAATTCCATCGTTTTTTGTTGCCGTGTGATGGCATTGTCCTGTCCGGGATATTTGGCGGTGATTGCCTCGATTTGCGGTTTGAGCGCCCGCATTTTTGCCGAGGACATCAGCGATTTGTAGGTCAAGGGAAACAGCACGATGCGAATGATCAGTGTCAGCAGGAAAATTGCCAAGCCCAGTCCCATATTTCCCGATGTCAGCCAGTCGAAAATTGGTATGATGATGTATTTATTGACGGCTCGGAAGACCCACCAGCCCAGCGGAACTAATTTTTCCAATTCCAAATTTTGTCCGTTGAAGAAGGTTTTATCATAGCCTTTCAACAGCGCATAATCGTTGGGTCCGAAATAAAAATGCAGTTTGACGTCATTGGTTTGTGCGATTTGGAAGGGCAAAGTTGTTGATGAATAGTATTCTTTCAGATAGTCGGCGTCGTTTTTCAGATAGCGCGATTCCAATTTGGTCGATTCAAAATAGTTGTCGGCGATCAGGGCAGCCGAGAAAAACTGGTCTTTATAGCCGATCCATTTCAATTTGTTGGAGGTTTCAAAAATATCGTCTTTGCGGGGATTCAGGTGTTCGACGTCGTCTGCCATAAATTTATACATCAGGTAGGCATAGTTGTCTTCGTAGGTGCGTCCTTGTTCTTGTTGTCGCAGTTTTTGCTTCCATTGGATATTCAGACCGTGCATCAGCGGCGATAATTCCGATTCCAAATTATGCATGGAAATATCGAAATTGACCATATAATCGTTGGGATGCAGGCTGTAAATGAAGTCCATATAGCGGTCGTCGCCTGCGTGCAAGCGCATCGTGAGTTGCATGGAATCGGTGGCTATCGGCTCAAAATAAAAGTCATTGGTCGTCAGCACGCGGTTATTTGGGGTGATAAAAATCATTTCAAAGCTCGATTCCGATGCGTCGAACAGGCAAAGCGGCAGATTTTTATAATCGGTATAATTTTTCAGTCGCACGGAAGAAATTCGTCCGCCCTTGTTGCTCAAGGTGAGTTCCATCAGATTGTTGGACAGTGTAACCGATTCTTCAGTTCCTTGTGCGGCGACGGCAAAACTGCTGTATTGTTCGTGCAGTTGGTTTTGAATGACCGAATCGGGCGTTGTCGCTGATGCGGTCGTTTCCTGTGTTTGCTGTTGCAGGAGGGCTGTTTGTGCGGCTTGGGTTTCCTGTTGTTGTCGCCGAACAATTTCCATTGAATCGAGGTAGCGTTGTTGCGCCGCTAATTGTTCTTTACTCGGACGGTTGAGATAGGAAAATCCGAGAATAACTGCCAAAATAAGTATAAATCCGATAATTGTATTTTTATCCATCTTGTTGATTTGTCTATTAATCTATTTGTCTATTTGTCTATGAATCTATTTATTGATTGCGGCTTCTATAAAACTCATAAATAGGGGGTTAGGATTGACGACCGTACTGTTATATTCAGGATGAAATTGAGTTCCCAAGTACCATTTCAGTGCGGGTATTTCGACGACTTCCGTCAGTCCTGTTTCGGGGTTGATGCCGGTGCAGTGCATGCCATTGGTTTCAAATTGTTGTTTGTATTCGCTGTTAAATTCGTAGCGATGTCGGTGGCGTTCCTGTACTAAGTCGCGCTTGTATGCCTGATAGGCTTTGGAATCTTTTTCCAAGCGACAGTCGTAAGCGCCCAAGCGCATTGATCCGCCCATGACGGTCAGGTTTTTTTGTTCTTCCATCAGGTCGATGACTTTGTGGGGCGTAGTATTGTCCATTTCGGTTGAATTGGCGTCGGTATAGCCTAATACGTTACGTGCGAATTCGATGACCATACATTGCATTCCCAGACAGATGCCGAAGGTAGGGATGTCGTGTTCGCGCGAATATTGCAGTGCAATAAATTTTCCTTCGATGCCTCGTTGCCCAAAGCCGGGCGCCACGATAACGCCGTCCATTTCGGAAAGGAGGTCTGCTACATTTTTTTCGTTCAGTTTTTCGGAATGGATCAGTCTCAAATCCAATTTCCGGTGGTGATAGGTTGCCGCCTGTAAGAGCGATTCGCAGATAGATTTGTAGGCGTCGGGCAGTTCGGCGTATTTGCCGACTAATCCGATTTTGACGCTTTCGGTGGCGGTTTTCATATTGTCCAAAAACTTTTTCCAGCGTGTCAAATCCAATTGTGTGTCGGTCGGCATGCCTAATTTTTGCAGGACGATAGTGTCCATATTTTGTTTTGCCAAGACCACCGGCACTTCGTAAATGCTGGGTACGTCGTAGGATTGAATGACGGCGTCTTCATCGACATTACAGAACAGCGCTACCTTGTGGCAGATGGCTTTCGGCAATTCTTTTTCGGTACGCAGCACTAAAATATTCGGCTGAACGCCTTGTTCCTGCAATGCTTTGACGGAATGTTGCGTAGGTTTCGTTTTGACTTCTTTTGCGGCGGCTATATAGGGGACGTAGGTCAGATGGACGCACAGACAATGTTTGCCCAGTTCCCAGCGCAGTTGTCGCACGCTTTCGATAAACGGCAATGACTCGATGTCGCCGACCGTTCCGCCGATTTCGGTAATCACAAAATCGTAGCGTCCGGTTTTGCCCAGAAACAGGATATTGCGTTTGATTTCGTCGGTGATGTGTGGCACGATTTGTACGGTTTTGCCCAAAAAGTCGCCTTTACGTTCTTTGTTGATCACATTTTGATAGATGCGTCCGGTCGTGATGTTGTTGGCTTTGGAGGTCGGAATATTTAAAAAACGTTCGTAATGTCCTAAATCCAAGTCGGTTTCGCGTCCGTCTTCGGTAACATAACATTCTCCATGTTCGTATGGATTCAGCGTCCCCGGATCGATATTGATATAGGGATCTAATTTTTGGATGGTAACTTTATAGCCTCTTGCCTGCAACAGTTTGCCCAAAGAGGCGGCAACGATACCTTTGCCTAATGACGAAACAACGCCGCCGGTAACGAATATATACTTTGTATTTGCCACGATGATGGTGATTTTTGCTTTTAAGCCGACAAAGTTACAATTCTTTTTTCAGATTACCAAATTCTTTTTTGTCTGAACGGTGATTTTGAATGATTTTTTTGATTACCTTGATTGCACCCCGTCATTGCGGCGAACGCCGCAACCCCAATCAACGCCGTCATTGCGGGCAACGACCCGCAACCCCCTTGCCAGCGTTAATCAGGAGATCCCGCGTCAAGCGCGGGATGACGAGGAGAAAAATCACGGTTCAGACATAAAATCCGTTCAGGATTTTCATATCAATAGAAATGTGCGATTACACCACAAATGCAACCCCGTATGGGGTTGAACGGCGTTTATTGCGTTCTTTTCTATTGATATGAAACAACGTTCGGCGGAGCCAATGCCCTGACGGGCATTTTTTATTCCTTCACGCACCGCACAGAGTTTCCAAACGATTTTTCGCCGACGCCCGGGTTGGCTAATGACATATTGAATGAGGTGCTGAATCCGACATACAATCCCCAAGCGCGGGAGCTATCAGCATAGTAATTCGGAGTACTCCAGTAGCTACCATCGCTGCCTGAACCTAACAACATACCACCATTACCAAAAAGTCCGCTGTTGCGATAACCACCGCCGGGCATGAATAAACTTGTGCCGGTGCCGGGGTTCGTAAATAACAAACCGCAGTAAGCAACGTCCTTGGTAGAAGGAGATACGGCGCTGTTGTTAACACTATTAGCAGAAGTTGTTATCGTGCGGCGGTCAAAATAACCGTCGGCGTAATAACCCCAGTAAATGTCTTTATATGGAAGGTAGGCCTCGGCAAATGCTTTTGCATCAGCAAACAATGACTCACGTATCTGGCTACCCGCAAAGTCGCTATAGTTACCAGAGTGAGGAGAAGTGCCATCATTAGGTCGCACCCAGCCCGGAGGACAGGTTTCGTTAGTCGCTTTATGAGTGTCCCATTGAGTCGTTATTGGATAATTATCATACCAACCTGCAATCGAACCTGTTGGCTTTGTTGGATGGTAAGCGTATGTAGGATTAGTGACGTTTGCCCACTGGAAAAATGCACCGGCTTTGGTGGGATAATCCACAAACGTACCGCCGCGTACGCCAACTGCGTATGCAAGATTGTCGTCATCATTCAAATTTGCTCCGGTCAGATTATAGGGCGAAAACTTCACGGCGGCAGGACGTGCAGTAACGATACCAGAAGGATTAGTATAAGTATCAGTTGGACTGAACAGATAATCCGCCGATTCGCCCTGACGGCAAAAAAGTTTATATTCTGTGCCGCCGACTGTCAGCGTAATTGTTGCATAACGCGGGCGTTTACCAGTCTCGTAAGTTCCGTCTGTCTGCGGATTTACTCCTGTTGCGCCTATTCGGAAAAGAACATTTCCCGCCGGTTGCAAAGGAATACTTTTTGCATCGCCCGGTACCTGATAATTTTCTGCATTGTCCGGATCGTCAGACCAGAGGTCAGGGTCATTTCCTGCGCCAAGCGCAAGTTTCAGCCAAGCGCCTGTGCCTGTCGGGTCATCAACATCGACTTTCCACGAACTTGCATTTCCTGCTGCAATAATTCGCTCGCCCGTTTCGTCGTCGCGCCAGAAGGCGCCAATCCACGGGTTTGTCCCCCACTCCGGCTGAACTGCTAAATTCAGCGTAATCGTGCTGTCGCAGCCTGCGGCATTAGAAATTGTTCGCTGATACGTTCCCGCCGTACTCTCATTAAAACCGTTGTCGGTGTAAGTCTCGCCGGAACGAATCGCTGCATTGATAGTGGTGTCGGTGTCGAGGCAGGTAGATGTACAGTCCGGAAACGGGCACCCCGCCGGACGCCAAGTAGCGCCGTCCCAAACATACAGACAGGGAATCAGCCCTCGTCCACAAGGATCGTCGCTAATGTTATACACGACCATCCCTGTCGCCGTTTCATCGACGTCAAGGTTGTAGATCAGCGCGTCGCCCAGATTCAGATGTGCCGTGTCAGGCAGCGCGACTACCGGCAATTTCGTACCCAGCGTATCGACGGCTACCGTCGGAACATCCTGCGT
>JAISUM010000015.1 GCA_031272095.1 Candidatus Symbiothrix sp.
CATTCTGCTGCGTATTGTTTGCGGCAGCGACGGTTTTGCTACCGGATAATGTTCTTCTTCGTAGTCGGCGACAAGATTGCCAAGCAAATCAAGTTCCACAAGATTGCGGTCGGTTGCCGGCGTGCTGTTATCGACAACTGCAAGCAGTTCTTCAATCCGCTCACAGGCAGCCTCATACTGGCGTTCGTTTTTTATCTTTGTCATATTCCTGAAAATTAAATCGTTGAACAATCTATTTTATTATATTCTTCGTGAGTTCCGATAAAACGGATAAAAACTTTACGAACTGCAAAAATCACAATCGCCACAAGCCGGTATCTGTTTCCCCGAATATTGAAAACGAAACGGTCGTTGCCTGCTGCATCGACGCTGCCAAATGTGGCTTTCATTTCTGCAAAATTCCGCCAATCGCAATGCAGCGTGGTGTGATACCACTCCGACAATGCCTGCCCGGCGTCGGCGTGTATTGCCGAAAATTCGACGATTCGTTTTCGTGTTATTATCCTCATCTCAAAATATTTGCCGCAAAGATAATAATAAATTTCGGAATATCAAAATTTATTTCCAAAAAACAAAACTTTTTCTCGTATAAACCAAAAATATTTCAAACATCGCTTTTCTTATCGTCTGAACTGTGATTTTGAATGATTTTGTTGATTACCTTGATTGCAGCCCGTCATTGCGGCGAACGCCGCAACCCCAATCAACGCCGTCATTGCGGGCAACGACCCGCAACCCCCTGAACAGCGTTAATCAGGGGATCCCGAATCAAGCGCGGGATGACGATACCAATGATAGCATTATTGTTAATTATGTTAAAACTAACATTCTGTGGGGGTAAATCCTTGATTATCAAGCATATAGCTATTTGCGAGGATATTTATCTCTTGCCAACGATTATCATGTAATATGCTTTCTCTAACAATACCCATTTTGTTTTAATATTTTAATACGCGCTGCAAAGGTAATCATTATTTTTGAACTTCCAAATTTTTTCGGGGAGCGATTTTTTCGTGTAAAAAAGAAGTGATTAGTGGTGAGTGATTAGTGGTGAGTGATTAGTGGTGAGTGATTAGTGATTAGTCGTCATTGCGGCGGAAGCCGCAATCTCCTTCTTTACCTTTTTTGCCTTTGTGGTAAAAACTGATAGCATCACTCGGAGTGATGCTATCAGTGGAGCACTAAAAAACCTGTCAGGTCTTCGAGACCTGACAGGTTGAATTTCAGCTGTTTGTCGAAACTTATTTCACAATCGCTTTCAGGAAGCTGCTGTTAGTAAGATACTTGGCAAATTCCACATCGTTGACGGCACGGGTTGCCATCGTTTTATCCAAAGCGACCGATTGCGTCAGATTGGTGGTTACTTCGTCCAAATTGTTGGTGCGTGCGCCGACGATCGCTTTCAAATAATAAGTCGTCGCGTCGGGAGAGGCAATAGCATTCAACGATTTTTGTGCGCCGTTGTAATCTTTGGTCAGGATTTGCGCAACGGCGGCGTTGTTGCTGGCTGTCTGTCCGAAAGTTTGGGCGGCTTGCGTGTAGTTGCCTTTCAACATTTCGACGTGCGCCATCGCATTGTTCAAGCCTTCTGCACCGGCTGCTTTGCCGAAGTATTGGCTGGCTTTGTCGGTATCGCCGTTGGCAAGCGCTACCCATCCGAGATTCAAATTGGCTTCGGGCATAGTGGGAGCTAACTGATTGGCGGTGGTGAACAAAGATTCCGCTTTTGCCAAATTACCTTGCGCATATTCCGTTACACCCAGATTGTTGAATCCGCGTGCATCTTTCGGGAATATTTCGGTAACTTTCTGATAGATAGCGCTTTTTTCTTGGTCGGTTGACGCCAAAGTTGCGGCATAAAGCAGTTCTTCTACGGTCAGCGAGCGCGGATTGGATTTTGCCAATGCTGCGATTTCTTCGTCCGATTTGCCGATGATTTCGATGTTGGCGGTCAGACGGCTACGGCGTAATTGCGGCAAAATCGTCTCTGCCAAATCGGAATAGACGGCAGAGATGTTTTTGATTTCGCGTTCGCGCTGTTCCGAATCGGGATACATAGATAAGACGCGCAAAATCAGGTCTTTATCCTGGATATTGGATTTTTCGACCAGCGTTTTGAAGCCTTCCCAGTCTTGTGCGGTATAACGGGCATTGACCGGTACTGCGATTTTGGCTTTCTTCAATTCTTTTGCCAAATACTGTTGGGTATTGGCTTCGCGTTTACCTGCCAATTTTTCGTTCAGTTCGTAACCGCCGTCGGGCGAGGCATACGCCGATATTTCAATATCGACTTTCTGATTGTCGGCTGCGGCTGCACTTGCCACAATGTCTTTCCAATCAATCACTTCGCCTTTTTTCAACTCTGCCGAGCGCAATTCTGCCTGCTGAATCAGGAACAGGATGTTTGCGTCGTAAGCGTCTTTGATCACCCGTTGAAATCCGTCGGCTGCGATGGCAGGCGATTCCGAACCGGCATTCAACAGATCGGCTGTCGATAATACGCCGCTACCGATTTGCAGATCGGGCAAGGCTACTGCTTTTTTGCCGACTTTTGCCTGAAACGTCAGATAAAGTTGCGAATTGTGCATTGCCGGAACGTAATCGAAATTAGATTTCATCACGACGCTTGCACCTGCTTTTGCCGGAACGGGGATGTCGTTACCGGTAACTTTTTCACCCTGATACTTGTAGGTCGTACCAACTGCTTCTCCGCCATCATAACGTAAGACGGGCGTAACTGCCAAAGAGGCTTTTTTGTTGAACCATTTTTGCGGGAAAGTGGCATTAATGGTTACGGGAACTTGTTTGCCGATCAACTCTAATGGTTGCGGCTCCGATTTCACATACTGTGAATTAAGGGGCTGTAATCCGCTTTTGCAAGATACCAATAGCCCTGCTACAGAAACTGTAAATAACAATAAATAACTTGTTTTTTGCATATAAACTATTAATTAATTAATAAATAAATTTTCCTGTATAAATTTCATCGCCACGCACAATCCGCGCAATGCCTATCTGTCCCGCAGCCGTCGGCGCAAGGCGGATGGTGCGTTGCCCGCTCGTGATCGGCAAAATCCGCATCAGCTGTCCGGCGCTTGAATAGAGATAGATTCGTCCGGCAGCACTATTGCCGTCGGGCAACACCAAAGTGTGCGAAACTCGTTCATAACGTATTGTGTTTTGTCGATGATGTTCTATTTTGGGCATTGCGACCATATTGGCGTCTTGCATGACGGCTTGAATAGCTAATGAAGTGGCAAAGGGAGCTTCCGACCATTCGCCGATGGCGTTTTTCACCCAGGCTTTGTTGGGTTTCGGCGTATCAAACAGCGCATTGCAGACTTTAAAAGTGGTGTTGCCTGTCGGTATTTCATAAGATACAAAAAAGGTATGTTTGACGCTGACCGCCGAATCCAAGACGACAAAATTTTCGGTTTTTGAGCCTGTGGTCGTGCGGTTGGTCGGCGTAAAAGTTGCGCCGTCGTATTTCAAATATTTGGGCAGGAAGACTTGTTCGGCAATGATGTTTTCATCGGCAAGACTGTCGGTATAAATTTTGATTTTGACGCCGTTGGTAGCGCTGTACGCCATAGGCGGCAAATAGATATAGGCACCGTAGAGATCGGACTGATGCGCAACATAAAACTGTTCGGCATATTCCGTTCCGGGCGCAGCAGCATGCAGCGTGGTTCCCAAAGTGTCTCCTGCACTGTAATTGGCATTGCTCAAGCGGATGATGGGATTATCGAAATTGGGATCGAATCCGTCTAATACTTTGGCGGTGTCGTTGGTCGGGTTTAAATAGGGTTTCAAGGGCTTGGTCGAATGGTTGTAACTCAATCGAAAAATGGTAAAAAAATCACTTGTCGAGCTTGGATTATAATTGGCATTGGTGGGGCAATAAGAATTGCCGGAGGTCAGCGTGCCGATGATGCGTTGATTGTTGTCGAACAAAGGCGATCCGGACGATCCGCCGTCGGTGGACCCTTCTGTCCATTGCGCTACCCTGCGATGCGAGTAAGCGTCAAACGATGGAAAATCGCCGCGAAGGGTAACTAAATCCAAGGATCCAGAATAAAATCCGTATTTTTTCGGAAAACCCAAAGCGTGGTGGATATTGATGAAAGGTGGCGCCATCGTGTCGTTTTCGGCATTCCAACCGGCATAATAAGCATTATAATAATTCGGCGGCGGCGTCTCAAATTGCAAGAGCGCCACGTCTTTTGCCTCGACCATTGCCACCGGATGTGCGATTGCCAAACTCATTTCTTCTGTTGGTCTGACGGTATCGCCGCCGCAAAATCGCCGTTCATAGTTGAAAAATGCCACAATGGTTTTGGTCAGATTATCGTAAAAAGTATCTGTTTTAGGGAATGTGAGCGTCGGATTGAAACAGTGTATCGCGGTCAGCAGATAGGGGGTTTCGTCTTTTGCCGTATTATTCACGAGCGATCCGGAGCAGATGGTCGTCCCGCCGACAAGATACATCAAAGTGGAGCGGGTGAGTTTTTCGTCGGCGGCACAAGGCGCTTCCTGCATACAAAGGTAGTCGTCGTTAGCTATATCGCTGTTACTCGGTTCGCCTGCCCGCAACACATCGATATAATCGTGATTGACTTCTCCGATTTCCAGTTCGGCAGTGAAAGCGGCGTCGGCAGGTTCGTAATATTCAACAACGATCCGGTCGCCTTCCACCGGTCGGGTGGGCAATATGCGGTCGGCATTGTTGTTGCGAGCGTCAAAAGCACCGATGAGATCCGTATGCTCGGCGTTGTAAATAAACAATTTTCCACCTTCGGGCAAATGAAATTTCGAGAAAAACAGGTTGATGGAATAAGCGCCTTCGGACTGAATCCCGACACGCCACAACTGCGATCCGTCGGGTAAAGTGAGCGTTTCGCCGTCAATACCTTTTCTTATATTCGTTTGAAATTTGTGTGCAAAAGTGTAACCGCCGCGCATCATGGAGCGATTTTCTTTGGTCTGTTCTATCGCTGTCTGCACATCAAACGCAGGCATGGAAATGAAATTTACCGCATTTGCCTTATTGCGCAACGAAGAAGCAGCAAACGAATAAGGAACGCCGCCATGACCAATTTGTGCTTGCGTATAAAAATACGTCATCACCAAAAAACAACATATTAGATATCTTTTCATTGTTTCTTCAGACTAAATCTACGAAAAACTTTGCAAAGATAGCAAAAATATTTATGTTTCGTGATTTTAGAACGATTTTTCAACTTTATTGAATGATTTTTCAACCTTTTATAGAAAAAAACACATTACCTTTGCATCATCGGAAATAGATTTTCTCATAATAGACACAAGGTAAATTTAGATTGCAACTGTGTTATCCCCGGCTACTCTGCGAAGAAGGTAAGGCAAGATAACACGGTTTTTTTTATTTTTCTTGTCGGACGAATTTACGATAAATATTGTAGAAATATCAAAATGATTGATATTTAGCTGTTATTGAATGATTTTTCCACCTTTTATAGAAAAAAACGCATTACCTTTGCACCACAGAAATAGATTTTCTCATAATAGACACAAGGTAAATTTAGATTGCAACTGTGTTATTCCCGGATACTCTGAGAAGAAGGCAAGGCAAGATAACACGGTTTTTTTATTGCCTTTTTTGAACGATCACATTTCCCGATTGATAAATTTCTCTCTCGATATAGGGGCTATCTTTAGCTATTCCGTTTTTTTGAAAAATGGCATATCTCTGCCCAAGCAGATTATAATATTCCGTGCGGACTATCGGGTCGTGGATTGGCGCGATCGGTGCGATGCCGACGACATTGTTTCCCGAATCGGCAGCGGAGACAAAAAATTTCTCATACATGCGCTTGGCTGTACTGATCGGATCGCCTTGTGGCGTGGTAAGAAAAGCGGGCGCCGTGTCGTCGGAAGGCGTGTTTGCCCATGTCCATTCCATATTATAAAATTGTGTTGAAGTGGGCGCCGATTCTCCGGCTTTCAGTCGGTCGAAAAAAGTCTTCCAGCGCGTGTAATACAGGCTGCCCAACATTCCGCCCCACTCACGGTAAGAATAGTCGTGGTCGCCGCCTACTTGCGAGGCATTACCCCAAGTACTGATCAGCATGCGGGCATTCTTTTCGTATAAATCTTTTTCGGCAGTGGTGGTTCCGATGGCGCGAGCCGACGAGATCCATTTGCCGAGCATAAAATTGGGCGTAGTGTTGAGCAAGGTGTCCTGCGACAATAACAGGTCTATAAAACGGTCAGCGAGCGAATCGCGCACAGCCATTGCGCCGGTTTTTTGGGCAGTATTGATTTGCGGCAACAGAAGGCGAGCATAATCGGCGAGCGATTGACGCACTACATCAACAATGTCATGTTCCAAATTTTTGCGTCCGACCGCATTTTGTATAAGGGTAGGAGCGTCGGCAGCGACGAACATCAGCGCCGCCGCCTGTCTGATTTTCAACGAATCGTGCGCGATGCCAGACGGACCCCAAACCGACGCTTTAGACGCCGTCAAACTCGGACGTGCGCAAAACAGCGATTCGTCGGGACCTTGCTGACTGTTCACCGAATTGTTATAGACATTGTTTTGCAAAATTTTCCACGCCTCCGACAAATCGTTTTCCGACTGCAAATCAGTAAGTCCATAGCGGGCGTTAGCGTATTCGACGATCCATTCGGATGCCTCTTTTTTCGTTGACCGCCAAGGCAATTCGTAGAGGATTTCGTAGGCAACCGCGTTCATTTCTATTGCCTCCATGGTGGCGCCGACGCCTTTCAAGGATTGCGGATAAGTCGTTTTTGCCAAATAAAAATCATTGATGGTACGTTGGATGCGTCCCATCAGACCGGTGCGTCCGCCGAAATCGTTGAGTACGCAGAACACCCAATCGTGGTAAGTGTTGTCGGCGCGTTTGTAGCCATTGGCATTTTGCCACCATGTCGAAGGGTGTCCGTCGGAAAACAAATCAAGAATAATCAGTTCGCCGGAAAGAAGGACGTTTGCCGCCGATTTTTTGGTCGCGTCCCATTGCCATTGTTGAATAACCCACTGCGGCGTCTCGGTGTAACCGCACGAATCTTTCATCAATTCGTAGATTTTCGGGTAAGCCTCTGCGAGCGGCACCGGAATATTATTTGTTTCGTGGAAAGGATCAATGCTGTAGTATTTCGATGTGCCGTAAAGTTCGCGCAGTTCGCGATAGTAATAGCCCGCCATTTCACGAAATTCGGCGGTAGTCGGATCGAGAAAAGCCGGTCGTGTGAAACCGCCCCAAGTACCGGCAGCCGTAACTTTCCAAGCCGATTTTTTCGTTTTGATATTGCTTGGCACCATTGCCGAATAGCCGGGCAGGACGGGATCCATGCCTAATTCGCGCATCCGTGCAAGGATCTGTTTTTGGAGTTGTTCCATATATATATAATAGGAATCGGGATTGACGCCGCCCCAGCCTTCCAAGTTATTCATCAAAAACCAAGCCTGATAAGCGATGCCTGCCACAAACTGATTGGCTTCGGCGGAGGTATAGCCCAAATATTTGGTCAGCAAGTTTTTCCAAACTACGTCCGTGCCGACAATCGCCAAGGGCATATTGATGCCGTGCATCGCCATCCAGTCTATTTCTTTTTGCCACCTGTCCCAATCCCAGAAAGCCATCGAATAGGAATAGGTGCAGTAATTCAGATAATAGCGGTAGTGCAAATCGGTCGTATGGGTTTCCGGCTGTGTGGGAACAGGCAAAGCAATATCCGACAGATCGGCGGTCAGATGGTTCCACGAGAGCATCACTCCAACGTGATATTTCAGATACCAGTGAATCCCTGCGGCAATAGAAACGTAGGAGTTGCCGATGATTTTCGGCTTGTCGTTTTCGGAGGTGATGGTGAAGAAATCGTCGGTGTTGGCGCTGAAAGTCAGTTCGGTGAGGATTCTATTTGAAGCGCCTTCGCCGCCGATGCGGTCAAGCAAATCTTCGATGGGGCTGGCTTGCACCGTGTAGATACAAGCAATCCCTATAATAAGGATACAGTTTTTCATGATAGCAGGCAGTTATTTAAAAAAACAACCTCCAAAAACCCAAACGAGTTTTTGGAGGAATGAAAAAAATTCTTTATTAACCGACGAGTGGCTCGACTGAAACGTACGAGCGATCGTTTTTTCTTCTTCTGAAAACGACTCTGCCGCTTGTCAAAGCGTACAAAGTATGGTCTCTTCCGATCCCGACATTATCGCCCGGATGATGTTGGGTGCCTCTCTGGCGAATCAGGATATTGCCTGCTTTACATATTTCGCCACCAAAAATTTTCACGCCTAATCGTTTGCTTTCCGATTCGCGTCCGTTCTTTGAACTACCGACTCCTTTTTTATGTGCCATTTTTTTACGTTTTTACAGATTAAGCTACTATGTCTTTGATCACTATTTGAGAGAATTGCTGACGGTGTCCGTTTAATTTGCGGGAACCTTTTCTTCTCTTTTTGTGGAAAATCAGCACTTTTTCTCCTTTTACCAAAGGATTGATGATTTCTGCCACAACTTTTGCGCCCTTGACAAGCGGTGCGCCTACTGTTACTTTGCCTTCTTTGTCTGCCAGCAGCACTTTGTCAAATTCTACTTGCGCTCCTTCTTCACCATCCAAATGGTGCACATACAATTTCAGGTCTTTTTCAACTTTGAATTGTTGTCCTTGAATCTCTACGATTGCGTACATCTGTTATTTTTAATTTACAGGTTATTTCCGGGGGTGGAAAGGTTTCGCCCTTCGCTTGTTCTACCCTTAAAGAATTTCGGGCTGCAAAGGTAGTATTTTATTTTGAAATAGACAAATTTTCAGAGGATTTTTTTTGGTAAAGATAAATATACACTTACTCTGCAAATGTAAACATAAAAAGTATCGGATTGGATTCTTCGTTTAAGTCCTGTGTTAATTTTTCCATTTCATCAAATCGTTTTTGAGTCGTATCATCCCAAGAAAGGTATTGTGCTTTCATTTTTTTTATAGAACCAAATAAGGTATAAACATCCACTGTAGCGATAAATTCACCTGTTGAAGCAATGTCTTTAATGAAAGGGAAATATGGATAAAAACAGATGTCATTCAAGACGGCATTGGTGTAAATCCATAATCTATGACGGTACGCACCGAATAATTCTCTTTATGAACAGAATAGATCGTATCGTTATCGCTCGGCGAGTAAAATAAGTGATCATCGAATCCGGTAAAGGGTTTCAGTCGTTCGACGTCATTATAGACTGTCCTCTTTATTAAATTGGCGGTGATATTGCCTTTTAGATCCAATACTTGCAGGGCATAGTCGCTTGCCGTCCCGATAGTAACAGCTGCAAGATGCCTATTGTCAACAAGTTCAATACTTGAATAAACATATTTTAATTTTTCACAGGACAGAAAGGCGCCGTCTAATGAAAAAAACAGCATCTTTTTTCCTTCCGCATCCAATAATATTAGCGTATCGTTCTCTTTATTAATCACAAAACTTTTCAGATTGATAATTTCATCCGGTCCGATACCTTTTTTCCCGATAGTATATAAATATTTTCCAATTGTATCGAACACAAATACACCCGTATTGTTTTTTTGATCCAAAATAAAAATTTTGTCTTTGTAATCTACAATCTTTTTTATATTTGTCAGTAAACACCAATCGGATGTTTCGAGCGTAATAAAGCGATAGCTTTTGATAACGGTTGACAATCTGTCGGCGCTCGCTTGCTTCAGTTCTTCTTTGCTGATCGGGATATAATAATCATATCCCGAATCTGTCAGCTGTGTATCTCTATGGCAAGAAAGCAACAAGATACAATAAGTGGTATATAATATGAAATTTTTAGTTGTCATTTGTGTGATTGTTGTTTATCACT
>JAISUM010000019.1 GCA_031272095.1 Candidatus Symbiothrix sp.
TGAAATCCTTCCGACTGCACGGGAATCACCGGAATGCCTTTTCGTTTCTGCATTTGCCGGCATACCGATTCCACATCGTCGCCAATCACGCCCACAATGCAGGTGGAATAGACGAAAGCGGCTTCGGGACGGTATTTATCTATCAGTGTATCAAGCGTTTGAAACAGTTTTTTTTCGCCTCCGAACACAATATGCTTTTCGCGCAAATCGGTCGAAAAACTGTTGCGATGCAATTCGGGACCCGACGACATCGCGCCGCGAATATCCCAAGTGTAGGATGCACAGCCGATTGGACCGTGCACCACGTGAAGCGCATCGGCAATGGGATACAGCACCACGCGCGACCCGCAAAACACGCAGGCTCGCTGACTGACCGAGCCGGGAATGCTCGGTCGCCCGCCCGCAAGTTCGCGTCCGTCGCGCCCTTTGGTCAGAATCTGTTCGCTTCGCTCGCTGATAAATGGGTCTTGCATTTTACCTGTTTATATGAAGTTGTTTATTAAATTCATAGAATTATTATCCAAAACGTATGCCAATTAACAAAAAGCGTTATTCATCAGTTTGGATAATGATATTAAACAGCTGATTATCAACAATATACATTTATAATACAATTGCAAATAGAATGAATATCATTGTAAAAAAGCTACATTGTTGTAAAATATTCTGCGTATAACTTACAAAAATGTAGGATTTGGTCTTATCTTGTTTGTTTGCTTCGGTCTCACAAAAAAAGTGTACCTTTGCAGCCTAAATTTAAAATTAATTCGAATTGAATATTGGCAATATACATTTTGAGCCGCATCCGGTTTTTCTTGCGCCGATGGAAGACGTTACGGATATTTCGTTTCGACTGCTCTGCAAAGAGTTTGGCGCGGATATGGTTTATACTGAGTTTATTTCTGCCGATGCACTGATTCGCCATGTCAATAAGACACAGGCGAAGTTGGAAGTTGCCGACGAAGAACGTCCGGTGGCGATGCAGATTTACGGCAGAGACATGGCGGCAATGGTCGAAGCGGCGCAAATTTGCGAAGCGGCGCATCCCGACTTGTTGGATCTGAATTTTGGTTGTCCGGTCAAAAAAGTGGCAGGGAAAGGCGGTGGCGCGGGAATGTTGCGCACGCCCGACAAAATGCTCGAAATCACGACGGCGGTGGTGCAAGCCGTCAAAATTCCGGTTACAGTGAAAACGCGGCTCGGATGGGACAATGAGCATCAAATCATTGTCGATCTGGCGGAGCGCTTGCAGGATTGTGGCATCGCTGCGCTGACTATTCACGGACGCACCCGTGCTCAAATGTACACCGGTGAGGCGGATTGGACACTGATTGGCGCTGTCAAAAACAATCCGCGAATGATCATTCCCATTATCGGAAACGGCGATATTACCTCGCCCGAGTCGTGCCGCATGGCTTTCGAGCGTTACGGTGTGGACGCCGTGATGATCGGGCGGGCTGCGATTGGCGCTCCGTGGATTTTCAAAGACGTCAAACACTGTCTGCAAACAGGACAACTACCTGAAAAAGAAGATTTTACTTACTATTTAAATATTCTGAAGCGGCAAGTCTGCCAAAGTGTGGAACGATTAGACGAGCGACGCGGCATTTTACACAGTCGCCGGCACATTGCCGCCAGCCCGCTGTTCAAAGGGATTCCCGATTTCAAACCCACCAAAATAGCCATGCTCCGAGCAAACACGATGGCGGAATTATTTGACATTATGAATACGATACCAAAAATTTTATGACTATTTGTAGTGTATTTTTCAGATTTAACATTATTTATAAATAAAAATTTGGTCGTATAGAAAAAACTGCTTACCTTTGCGCCGTAGTTTTTTCATAATAGTATTAGATTTAAGGTTAACAAAGATTGAATTGGGGTGTTCGGGAGAATGCCCTTTTCATTTATGCGGTTGATTATCAGATAGTTGTCTCTCCTGCTACTGACACTTTCATAAAGCGTTTGACTTCTTTGCGTTCCAATCCGTGTCCGAATAAAAACATCAATTTGGTAACTGCGGCTTCGGTAGTAATGTCATAGCCGGAAATTACGCCGATATTATACAGCGAGCGTCCGGTTTCGTATCGTGTCATATTGACAGAACCGGAGGCACATTGGGTTACATTCAGCACCACAATTCCACTATTGACTGCCGTTTCGATAATATCCAAAAACCATTTTTCGCCCGGAGCATTGCCTGCGCCGTAAGTTTCCAAAACGATGCCTTTCAGACCGGGGGTAGCGACCATCGACGACAGAATTTGCGGTGAAATACCCGGAAACAGTTTGATGATGGCAACATTCGGATCCAACAGATAGTGAAACTTTGGACGGCGGTTAGGCAAGGGTTTGTGTATCAATTCGTGTCGGTAGCAAATATTCGTGCCTGCTTCGGCTAACACAGGGAAATTCAGCGAATTAAAGGCTTTAAAATTATTAGCATTGACCTTGGTGGTACGATTGCCGCGCATCAGTAAGTTTTGAAAAAAGATACAGACTTCGGTAACAAACGCTTTGCCGTAAGGGTCTTTATCCACAGCGATTTCCAAAGCGGTAATCAAATTTTCTTTGCCGTCGGTGCGAATTTTTCCGATGGGCAACTGCGATCCGGTGAGGATGACGGGTTTGTCGATATTTTCCAGCATAAAACTCAAAGCAGAAGCCGAATACGCCATCGTGTCGGTGCCGTGCAGGATGACAAAACCATCGTATTTGTCGTAATTATCTTCGATGACCCAAACAATTTTTTTCCACTGTTCGGGATTCATATTGGAAGAATCTATCGGCAGATCGAACTGATAACTGTCAATATTGAATTTGAGGCGCTGTAATTCGGGGACATATTCTTTGATGTGCTTGATGTCGTAAGCTTTTAAAGCGCCCGTGTCCGCATCTTCGATCATGCCGATTGTCCCGCCGGTATAAATCACCAGCACCGAAGCATTGAGATCTAACATAGTAACAAAATTGACTTTAAACTGCACAAAGGTACAAATTATTTATGAAAAATAAAATTTCAAAAAAGCCTGTACCAAAATAAATAAATTAATTAATGAGTTGATGGTATCGTGAAAATATTAAAATTTATTAAATCTTTCGCAGCCCTGCAACATTTGCAATTTTTGTTTCATCTTAACAATATACAATCCGGTTGTTATGACCGATAGTATGTTGTAGATAGTTTTATTTATTATTAATTATTTTATTAAACAGTCATGAAAAAGTTATTGTTTGTATTTGCGGCATTTTGTGCCGGGTCTTTGATGTTCTCTGCTTGTGAAGAACACACCACGACAGGTGAAAAACCAACGCCGCCGGAAGAAAAGGATTTGAGTTACGACGCTTCCAAGTTTATCGAGGAACATTCTCAATCCTTGAGTGAAACGTTCAATTTGCAGGTTGGAGATTGGGGACAATTGGATACCTTGCAGCTGCAGAACGGAATGCGTCTGATTATTCCTAACGGAGGTCAGATTTTTACCAAAGACGGGACGACAATTACGGGTAGTTATGATGTGGTCGTTACCTGTATGATTACGCCCAGCGAAGTGATTTTTGGAGGAGTTAACACCAATTTTTCGGGCGGACAATACCTGAATACGGGTGGATTTTTCAAAATTGACGTGCTGCAAGACGGTGTCAGCGTTGACCCCTATTTTACCGGTGCTATCATCGGACAAATTCCTATCGACGATCCGAATGATCCGTGGAGCCTTTGGACAGCGGACGATCCTGCCGATGGCGAACAATTTGCGTGGAATGACGTAGAGGCGCGGGAAGTGGATTCAGTGGGAGCTAAAGAAGGTCAATGGATTTTTAATGAACCCAACATCAGCACCACTTGGAAAGCCGAAGGCTATTTCAGTTTCACCTTCTCCAAATTGGCATGGTACAACTGCGACATGCTGTTCTCTTACATCAAAAACGGACAGGCAACCACCATTCAAGTCTTTTTGTCCGGGCTGTTCGGTGAATTGGCAGCTTATCAAGGCTATGGCAACGGCACTACTTTCGTCTTCTTCGTAGGCGACGGCTACAAAGTGATCGCCCAGATCTACACTCCGGTAGATGCCACGACGGTCAAGAGTTACGACAACAGTATGCCAACCGGCGCAACCGGTAAACTGATCGCATTCTCTGTCGAAGAAGGCACTTTCGCTTACGCAGAACAGACGATCACAGTCTCGGCAGACGCCAATTACTCGCTCAATCTGCAAGAAATAACCAAAGAACAGCTGGAAGAAAAGATCAAGGCTTTAGATCAATAATATATATTTGCAGTTATCAGCTGTATAACATGCCGCAACGACCACATTGCGGCATGTTTTTTTGTCTTTTTTGTTACGGACAAGTGGCTGCCACCACAAGCGTTATGGTGTTTGGGCTTGACCATTGTCGGAAACCATGCCTCACGGTATAACGAACCTTTTTCCCGTCGTCAGCCGTAACAATGCTGTGAGGCAACGAAAGCGGTACAAACAGCTCACTCTTGGCGACGGTTTCTATCTCCCAGTTGCCTTGCAAGCCGACAATGCCGTGTGCAACTATTGTCGGATCGGCAAAAACGATCAGGTCGCCTGCACACAAAGTATCACAGTCGTTGTCGGGCGGTTGGGGCGGGAGAGAACAGTCGAGAGTAGTGATCGTCAATATGCTGCTCGAACATTTAGACGCTATATCTCCGTCGTCGTGAATGTTGTAGTTGATGTAAAAAGTATGTTTTTCGCCCAGATCCGCGTCAGGATGGATGATCAGAGAAACCAAACTGTCAACCGGATCAACAACTATATCCGCTAACATATCGTTTGCCGGATTGATGAAAAAAGCATCCGCTGTCAGAAAAATTTTGTTTTGATCGAGGTCGTAATCATTGCGCAACACATTGACGGAAATGGTGTCTCCCGCTGCGGCACAGCTCTCATAGAAGTCGGGAATCGCAATCGGCGTTTGATTTCGATTGCAATAGGGGACGTCAGGGCGCGTGATGCCGGTGGAGAACTCGATGGCATTGCCAATTTGTACACTCAATCGGATAGCACGAGCATTGTATCGTGAGGCAAGATGCGTTGAGCGATCATTAGGGTTGATAATTTTTCCGATATAATTGCTGTACGATAGCAGCACATAGATATTACCATCGGGTCCGAGTTTCATCCCGCCACCTTTTCGGCTGCGCGTCTGTTCAGGGATCCCGTATTCGATATACCACATTTCGTTGAACTGACAATAATTGCCGTTTGTGTGCGAAACAGGTCTGCAAGTTGCCCATCTGTCGAATTGATAAATGCGGGGATTGCTATACTCGTAGTCCGATATATACAAACTATTGCCATCAGGTGAAAAAACTGCACTGTAGGCTCTGCGGCTGAGATATTTTCTCCTTGGGAGAGATGTACCAAAATAACCGGTAGTTGGGTCAAAATCGAACATTGCTACATATCCGTAGGCGCCTTCCGTTACGGCAAGGCAATCGCCTTGAGCCGATGCAACGATTTGATAAACTTTGTTCTGCGGGTTCTTTTGAAAAGTGGTATTTTTCTTACTTACGATCGAGCCGATGATTGGGGAAGGCAAACCTGAGGGCATCGTCTGGATGGTTACCAAGCGCGAATAGAGCCATCGACCTCTACCCAAAGGCGATTCTGCTTCTTTATTATGGGCATACACCAACCAATATTGATTGGATGTTCCCGTTACCGGAATCAATTCGAGGCTTTCGCTCATAGCGGGCGTTTCGGGTTCTATAATAATCGCGCCAATCACCTGACCTTTTCCATTATCTTCATTCATGTCAATGATATAAGCATACAAACCGCGTTGGGTAGTGCCGCTCTGTCCATATTCATTGGTAACAGTGAAAATAAGGTAACGATTCGATCCCATATAGACTGCTGCCAAACCGTCGGCGGTCGATTGATGCCCCAAAATCCGTCCGTTGGACATCGGTTCGTGTTGATTGTTGAAAATTTGGTTGTGTTGCATATAAAAAATCAGTTGTCCGTTGCAATAGGGCGATGACACCACCAAACAGTTTTCTTCGGTATTGACCAATGCTATGCCCGATGCGTCTTTTGGGATATAGTTTCCGGCGCCGTCTTTGTCGAAACGAAGTCCGGGCGAACCAATGTTGCCGTCGGCACGGTTGCCAAAATACCAAACGTCATCTACAAACGCCTCCTCGGGATCGGTTACATGAACGGTCAGCGTGCTTGAGGCGGATTTTTCTCTGCAACTGACGGTGTAGTTGATGGTTTCCGAACTGTTGTTTGATTGCGGCTGATAAAATATTTTATTGTCGTCGGTAACAAAAAAATGGGGCGCCGTCGGGACGAATAATTCAATATCGTCTTCCTCGCAGAAAAGTGTGTCGTTGATGCAGACGTCAATCGTTGCCGGCGACAAATCACAGTTTTCTATGGTGTATTCGTCGGAGGTGGCAATAATTTCAGATTGTGCAAAAGACGCCGGAACGCCGGTCAGTGCCAGCAGTAGCGCCATCCCGTATTTGTTGAGTGAGGCATTCATTGTGGTTTGTGTTTATGGGTGGATATTCGGTTGAGCACTATCGGGCAATCAATGGCGCCGACTTCGGGAACGCTGTCGCAAGTCGGAACAGGACATCCCAAGGGTATCCAATTGCCTCCGTTCCAGATGTATAAGCATTTTGTCAAACCGCCGCAAGGTCGTTCGGTCAGGTTATAGACAATCATTCCGGTAGCCGTTTCATCGACGTCTAAATGGTAGATGGAAGAGCCGGATGTTCCGAGATACAGTTTGGCAGTGTCGGGCAATGCCGTTACCGTGAGTTTCATTCCTAACGAATCGGAGTTTAACCGTGTGGAGGTGCGCAAATGCAACACTGCGCCGCGATGCGGCTCCTGAAAAGTCCCAATATTGATTTGGGCATTCATAGTAAAGCCTGTAAGCGTACAGGCAAAAATCATACATAAATCTTTTGTTCTCATATAAATAATAGTTAGAGTTGCTCTCTATCAAACATACATCGAACAAAAGTACAAACTTTATTTCATACAGACAAACTATTTTAATTCATATAAGAGTTTATGATTTTTTTTTGCATTTGCGCTACATATTTTCAATCATATTCAGCATCCTCATAGTAGCCTTAATTGCCGCCACCGTCTGGTCAACGTCCAAGCCGCGAGTTTTAAAATCCTTGCCGTTGAAATTCCACGAGATGGTGGTCT
>JAISUM010000139.1 GCA_031272095.1 Candidatus Symbiothrix sp.
TAACTAAACTGATAGCATCACTTAAAGTGATACTATCAGTAATGCGGTGCAAAGATACGTTATTTTCTTCGGAAATGAAAATTTTGGCAGGGCAAACCGAGGCAAACGCATCAAAATTATCACTTCCAACAAAAAAGGCTGCCCTTCCGAGCAGCCTTTTTTAAATTATGTGAATTGAGGTTTATTCCACAACCACTCTTGTGTCGATCTTACCTGATTGGCGGATCGTTTTCACGATGTATGCACCCGATTTCACGGTCGGACGGTCGATGCGAACGCCTTGCAGGTTGTAATACTGTGTGCCGACGATAGCGTCGCCAACAGTTGTCAAACCGCTCGGAATAGCTTCAATGCTGATAACGGTATTTGCCGTTACATTGTCGATAGTTACCGTATATACGCCGCTGACCGGAGCTGCCAAGGTATAAGGAGCGCCATCTATCGTAACCGACGGATTTTCGTAGTTAGCATTGATGGTAAAGGTCAATGTATAAGATTCGCCTTCTTTCACCGATGCCGATGCCGTACCTGTTGTCAAGGTTGCGCCTGTGAGCGTTGTCGTGATCGTATAAGTAGGTATGTTGCTGAAGATCAACAATGGACGATTAGCAACATCGCTTTCTACCGAGTAGAATCTCAACTGTCCTTCAAATGCTTTGGTATAGCCTTCGGGAATAGCGCTGATCACCAAGAAACGGATAGAATCGGCTGTCAAATCGGCTGCGCTGACGTCCACTTTCACGATGTCGCCGTCGGGCATGGTATTGCCGCCGACTGCCAAAGTTACTGTGTCGCTCAAACCGATGAGGGTACCGAACGGAGCCGTTTCACTTTCTGCATTGGCTGTCCAAGTCATATCACTGATTTCGGGCAAAGTTGCCGGTACGGTATTGGCTGCTACCTGATAGAGTCCGTTTTGTGTGCCGTTAGCGTTGAGGCTGGCGCCTGCCGATACCAACTGCAATTCTACTTTGTTGTAAGTTGCAGGTTTCGAGGTCAAATCGAATTGGATATAAGCGCGACGTTCATAACTGGTGCTGCCATCTTGAACCAACAGCACTGTTTCGGCTGACGAGTTGGTCGTAGCTGCGCGTCCGTTGACATAGGTATCGGCAGATGCGAAGATTTCGTTAGCGGAGTAAGCTCCGATGACGAGGTCGGCGTCAGCTGCGATGCTCGGAATAGTAACGGTGTACAAACCTGCGCCGTCGTCGGTAACCGTCAGTGCAGTTGCGCCTGCTTTCGCATAAGGCGTGTGATAACCTGCATCCAATTTGAAGGTTACAACCAAATCTTCCGATTCATAAGCCGTAGCAGGAGCGGTCAGGTCGGTAATGCCTGTGCCGGAAGTTACGGTTACGTCATATTTGTTCGGGAAGAACAATACGGGAATCAACGAGAGGTCGCCGTTTTCCAAAGATTTGATGGTCAGAATACCGCCATCCCCTGTTTGAGCGCTTTCTTCGACCAATTGCAGATACAGATCGGTGCCGGTATATGCTTTGATATAATCGGTCAAATCAACACTTTCGGGATAGTCGGTAACAACTCCTGTAGCTGTCAAATAAGGCGAATTGGCGATTGCTGCGCGAGCGAAGTTCGTCGGACCTTGTGCGATCAATGTACCATTGATGCCGCCTGCCGGTGTACCGCTGTTTTCCCAAACAAGCGTATCCAGACCGCCTTGAGAGGTTACTTCCGATTCCACGGTATAAACACCCAGATGACGTTCGAATGATTTGTTATTTGTAGTCAAAATAACTTTCAACATAGCCTTATCATAAGCGCTCAGATTGACACTCGACAAGTCGAAACGTACAAATGCGCGACCTGAATTATAAGTTGTTGAAATATTCTTCGCTGCGGCGGTAAGCGTCGGATTTAAATAGTAATTGTTGGTTGCTTCAGCCGGTTTGTGCGAAATCCAAGTATCTTCCGAAACAGGGATGATATTGTTTTTGAACGCATAGACAGAGATCGAAGTGGTATCTTCCGACGTGATGGTGAAGCTGTAAGTGCCGGAGGTTTCCGTAGCGTCAACTGCTTCGCCATTGACCGAGATTTTCGGCAGGTGATAGCCTTCGTTCAAAGTGAATGTTACGGTCAGCGGTTGTTGAAATTCGATAGCCGTCGGGATCGTCGAGGTGTAAGTTGCGCCGACTGCGGTTGCCGTGAACGGGAATTGGATGGGCGATGAGCTGATCGTAATAGCGGTTGCTGCCGAAATTCCTGTGATGCTCACTTTGTATTCGTCGTCGGCAATCAATTCGGGAGTCGGACCGGCTGCGCCGTTCACTGTTACCGTCGGGTTTTCGTATCCGTGTGCCAAGGTGAAAGTCAGCACTGTTTCCGAAGGTGAAGTGTATTGATTGTTGCTGTCTAATGACGGAGAGGTGAGCGACGAGATGCCGAGACCGGTGGTTACGGTTACTGTTTGCGCCAAATCAGCCGAAATAGTAATCGTTGAGGTATCGGTTACGACTGCCTGCAGGGTATAAACATTGCCCGATAAAGTTCCGACTGCGCTCAATTCGCCGTTGATTTTCACTATCGGAGCATAACCGGCGGTTACTTCGTATTGCACTTCGGCATAACCGGTTTTCGGGATGGAGAACTGGGTTCCCAATGTGGCTCCGGCAGGAAGAACGATCGATGCATTGTTGACATTGGTGCCTGTGCTGACGGTAGCTGCCGTAGCGGGAACTTTTACAAAAGTAAACATCGAACCGCCGTCTGCTTGTGTCCAATAGCCTATTTGCGTACCGCTATTGTCGTTCCAATTGTTGTAGCTGGCATTGTTGCTCGGATTGGAGACATTTTTAAATCCGAATGCCGAAACGCCTTTATAGACAGTGCCGAATACGTCGCCTGTGGTGGCTGTAATCATTCGCAATCCGCCATAAGCAACCGTGTTGTCGCCATTGAATTTCATTTGCGAGCCGTTGTAAGCCGAGACGGTAACAGCTGCATCGGAACCTGACAATGACCACAACTGACTTGCATTGGGGCTGGCGACAGTTTGTGTTACTATCGAATCAAGTTCGTTGGCAGTCAAGGGTTTATCTTCCGTAAACCGACGGCTGGTGTAGATACGATACCAAGTGCTGCCGGTATAATCCAATTCTCCGGCAATCCATTCGGGAAATCCCGTCAAAAATTCCGTATTTCCTGCGTCTTCTGCGCTATAATTGGTAACACCATCGTTATTATTGCGCCTGTTGAAATAGGTATTGTTGGTTACATCTTTCAAGATATATTCGGTTGCTTTTCTCAATTCCGGTGCAAAAACGACGCCGGATGTTGAGCTGGAAGCATATTCCGAGCCGTCATAAATCATGGAATTGCCGAGTTCGCTATACAGTCTGTATCCATCTGCCGTCAGTTTGGCTTTCCAACGTTGCGTAGCAGGATTTGCGTCTATTCCTAATACTGCCAATTTCACGCCATCGCCTTTGTCGGTTAAAAGTCCGCCTGCATAACTGCCGATACCTGTGCCGGTTCCGGTGGTAGCCACAAGCTGGTTGATGTTTTTGTAGGAGGTGCCGTCAAATGCGCCGTTGCGATAGGAAAAATAGATATAGAAATACTCTGTTTCGCCGGTGATAGCGGGCAAAGAGGTCAAAGCGGCGGCGGCAGTTGTCGCGTTGCCGGTATAACCAATGTCAGAGCTTGAAACTCCGGCGCCTAAAGCAGGCGATCCTGCTTTCAGCGTATAGTCGCCGGTAGCCACATCTGTGAAAATCACGGAAGGATCAGCAGTTCCGGTGATATTTCCGCTAACATAAGCATCCAAAGTTGTTTGAGGCACTGCAACCGGAATATTTCCGAAAGAATATCCTACACTCGGCGCTGTTTCTGCAATATTGTTCAGGAACGTTGTAGGAGTTCCGGTATAAGACTTTCCGACAAAAATATTGTTCACCAAATTGTAAGAGATACCTGCAACAGCATTCACACCTACGCCCGAGCCAACAAAAGTATTGTTGTAGATGTAGCCGGTAATAGAAGCGTGCGCCAGATTGATATCGGCAGCCGTACCGGCAGAGTTGGTGTTATCTACAAACAGGTTGTTGGCAATCGTAACATCGCCGCCTGCTGCGAGTTGTCGGGAAGCAATCGCGCCGCCTGCATTGTTTTTAAACGTGTTGCCGGTAATTTGCACAAACGCCTTTTGATTGGTGTTGGCATTACCAATCCCGATAGTACCATCGGTTGTGGTACGGGATATATTGCCTTCAAACACATTGCGGCGAATAGTTACGTACTGGTCGGTACCGGTGGTGTTGGTCGAAATAAATATCGACCCGCCGCCCGTAGAAGTTTGAGTAGTCAAAGACAAGTCGTTGTTTTTAAACACGCAGTCTTCGATAACCGTACCGTCGTTATAGCCATCTACGCCGCCTGAACGCACAAAGATAGCGCCGCCCATCGATTTATGGGAAAATCCCTGAAAGGTGATCCCGCTGATCAACACATTCAACGAAACGCCGGTGCTGATACCGCGAATCGCTTTCGTTCCGACAGTCGCAAAATCGGCGCCATTGATAATGGTCGATCCCAACACACGGTTTTCGCCCACGCCGGTGTAACCGCCTAACACCTTGATGTTTTTCTGCGGCGTTGCTTTCGCGCCTCCCGAAAAATTGATCAGGATGTAATCGGCAGTACCGTCTGCAACAGTAGCATCCGGCGCGGCATACGTGCCTCCCAACAATCTGTACTCCTGATCATCCCCTGTGATGGTGATTTTGTTCAGACCACCGAGAGGTAACGCATCTGCCCACGAGGTACCGTCTTTTGCACCGGCTCCGTCAGGGCTCACATACACAATAGTTTGTGCATTCACTTGCCCCGCCCACAATAGTGTTAGCAAGGCTCCAACAAGAATAGAATAAATCTTTCTCATACTGATTAATAGATAAAAATTAATAATGATTTGAAATTAAACTCACTAATATAATAGTATTTAGGGGGCAAAGATAGTATATTATTTTGATATTTCAATATTTTGGGGCATTTTTTTTGAAATTTTTTTTTGTTGCCCCTGATAGTATCACTCCGAAGTGATGCTATCAGTGGGACGTCACACACAGATTCTGTGCGATGAGCATTCCCTGCGCTACTGGGGTTGACAAATTTTTTCGGTTTTTTCTTGTAAATGTATTGTTTGTTCAAAAAATAGTTGTACCTTTGCAGCCGCAAAACGACAATGGTACCTTGGCCGAGAGGTTAGGCATCGGTCTGCAAAACCGAGTACTGCGGTTCGAATCCGCAAGGTACCTCTTCTTCGGGCGGTTGCCCACAAATCATTTCTTATATATTATTGTTAAGCCGTCGCGCAAGGGCAAGATCACTTTTTCGACGCGCTTGTCTTGTTTGATTTTTTCATTGAATTGCAGGATGCCGAGCGTTTGTTTGTCCGAGGGCGGTACGGTTTCTTCTATCACTTTTCCATTCCACAGCGTATTGTCGGCTAAAATGACGCCCCCCGACGGCACTTTGTCGAAAACGAGATCGTAATAGTCGCAATAGTGGCGTTTGTCGGCGTCGATATAGACCAGATCGAAAGCGTCGGACAGCGTCGGAATGACCTGCATCGCGTCGCCGATATAGAGCCGGATGTGGTCCTGCAAACCCGACAAGGCAATCTCGCGCCGGATAAAATCTTCCATTTCGTCGTCTTTTTCGATGGTGTGGATTTCGCCTGTGTCCGGCAAACCCGCTGCCATGCACAAAGTAGCGTAGGCAGTGTAGGTTCCTATTTCCAAAATACGTTGGGAGTGTGTCATTCTGACGAGCATTTTCAGCAACTGCCCTTGCAGATGTCCCGCAATCATACGCGGACGGAGCAGCTCGACATGCGCACGGCGATTCAGGGCGGCTAATTGCGGATCTTCCGCATCAATATGCGCCAAGATATACTCTTCCAAACTGTTCATTATCAGTAGATTGCCTGCGCTATTTGGCGGACGCTGTCGGTGGCTAAAAGGGTGTAGAAATGCAGGCTCGGGACTCCGGCACGGATCAGTTCGCGGCATTGCATTGTTGTCCATTCCACTCCGACTGCTTTGGCGTCGGCGTCGGTTTTGCATTTACGCAATTCGAGCGCCAGCGCTTCCGGAATTTCGGAGCGAAACACTTTGGGCAAAACGGTCAGCTGGTCTAACAGCACTATCGGTTTGATGCCCGGAATAATCGGCACGGTGATACCTTCCTGACGACATTGCGCCACAAAATCGAAGTATTTTCGGTTATCGAAAAACATTTGCGTAACGGCATATTCGGCGCCACTCGCAATTTTTTGTTTCAGAAAAGCCATATCCGACGCCATGTTCGGCGCTTCTTCGTGCTTTTCGGGATAACAGGCAACGCCATACGAAAAAGGCGTTTCCGGCGGATCGAAACGGTTGCCATCCAAGTCAATACCCTGATTGAACTGATTGACTTGCGTGATCAGTTCGGTCGTATGTTCGTGACATTTGCCGACGTTGGCAGGGTCTTTTTCGAGCTTGTTGGCGTCGCCTCGCAGCAATAGCAAATCGCTTACGCCCAAATATTGCAGGTCGATCAGCGCATATTCGGTCTCTTCTTTTGAAAAACCTTTGCAAATAATATGCGGCACGGCGGGTATTTTGTACTTGTTTTGAATGGCGGCGGCAATAGCGACGGTGCCGGGGCGTTTGCGGATATTCACCTTGCGCAGCGTGCCGTCGGGCGCTTCCTTATAGACATTTTCGCTGTGATGGGTGGTGATATTGATGTATTTCGGATCGAAATCGCGCAGTTTGTCGATGATCGAACAGACTTTTGAAAAGTTGCTGCCTTTCATTGGCGGCAAGATCTCAAAAGAGAAAGCGGTCTTTGCGCTGTTGTTGAAAAATTTGATGATGCTCATTTCGGATGCCTTATTTTTATTTATTTAGAATGCAAAGGTACGAATTTTTTTGTTTTCGTCAGCCATTTTCTGACCGGAATATCGAAATATTTCATAGCGATCCATGCCATCGCAAAAATCAGCAGGAAAACGAGGGCGGAAATCCAGCCCGTTTCGGCAAGCGTATGTTTGGTGTTGGAAATCCAAGCGGTATGGACGTAACATATCGGATAATTGACCAAATACATCGGATAGGAGATGTCGCCCAGAAATTTGCACAGCCGCGAAAGACGCTCGCTTTTGACCGTTCCGCCCGCGCCAATGGCGACGATCAGCGGGAAAATCAGCAAGATCACCGCCGATTCGTAGATGCCGTTTTTCCAGACCGATTGTGCATCGCCCACTCGCGGGACAATCAGTACGACAATCAGCAATAATACGCTGATAACAAAAGCGTTACGAATGTGAATGGTTTTGCCGAGCCGGTAGAGCAAAAGTCCGGCAAAGAACGGATACAGCACCCGCGTGAAGCCGGCGTACAAATGGCGCTCGCTCAATTCCCAACCGCCCTGAATATCGCCCCGCGTCAGCGCCAAATAGATTGTCGCACAAGCGGCAAGCGCCACAAAAATCGACAGCATCACTTTTCCGAATCGTCTGATAATCAGCGCGTAGAGAATATTAGCGATGTATTCATACGCCAATGACCATGTCGGCGCGTCGAGCGTGTACATCTCTTGCCAGCCGCGAATATCGGCAGATGGCGGCATCGGAATCATCAACATGCCCAAGACTGCTACCACAAGCATCTGCCACAAAGGCGTGTCTTTGATCAGCGGGAACATCTCGGATGCGCCGAAGTAGAACAGCGCTGCGCCCAGCACCGTCCCGAAAACGACCATCGGATGCAGGCGTATGATGCGGCGTTTCAAGAACTTGCCGACAGACATCGTAGCCCATCGGTCGTCGTAAGCATAGCCGATCACAAATCCCGACAGTACAAAAAAGAAATCAACCGCCAAATAAGCATGGTTGAGTATCGGAAAATAGCAACTGCCGTCGCTGCATGCCGGAATAGAGTACGCCTCCAGCACATGATAGCCCAGCACCGCTATTGCCGCCACGCCACGCAAACCGTCAAGTATCTCGTAATGGGGTTTCATTTGTTGTTTTATTTTTTGAAATGCAAATTTACGCAAACTTTTTGATATTTGATGAAATTCATAATTTTTTATTACCTTTGCGCACTGATAATTGATTTATCGCCGTAATTTTAAGAATCAATATGAATACTCATCGCAAAGAACTTTACATTTGCATTGTTTGGGAACAGGCAACGCCTCTCAAAGACGAAATCATCACGACGTTGAAAGCCGGTTTTCGTATCAACCGAATTTTTCGGTTTCATTGGGACAAAGACAAGTTTTTGACCAACTTGATCGGATTTTACGCTCACTCGCAAAAACAGTTAGACTTCAAACAATACACCCGCCTCTTGCACGGAAAAATGGCGCATTGTGGCGTCGGAAGTTTCTATGTGATTGTCTTTGAAGACCTTGCGCCGAAATTTGAAATGCGGATGACGTCGAGCGGCAAACGCTTGGTCAATGTCAACGTATTTGATAAAAAATCGCTGTTCCGCGAGAAAGCCGGAGGCGGTCATAAAATTCATTCCAGCGACAACGCTTTTGAAACCAATAAAGATCTGACGCTGCTCTTCGGAATGAACACTCCCGATTTTCTGAAACACTATCCGGGTTACGACGATACACAGATCATCGACTACACGGGCAACTGTCTGGGGGTGGACGGATTTCGTTCGATAGAAGCATTTTTCTACCTGCTGAATAATACCATCGAATATGTGATTTTGCGCAATTACGAATGTCTGCCCGATCAATATACGATCGAAGGGCATGGCGACATTGATTTGTTAGTCGAAAATCTGAACTATATCGTTTATCTGACACATGCCGAAGCCGTTTTTCCGAAACAGGCAAATCGGGTGCATTACACCGTCGGCATCAACGGACAGCGGGTGCCGTTCGATTTTCGATACAAGGGCGACAATTATTTGGATTTGAGTTGGCAACTCAATATCTTGAAAAACAGGCAGTTGAAAGACAATATTTTCTATGTTCCCGACGCAGAAAACTACTATTATTCGCTGATGTATCACGCTTGCGTACAAAAACCGCACATCAAACCGGACTATGTTACGCGATTGCAACAGATTGCGGTTCAGGCAAATATCCCCGCTATTGATATGTCGAACAAAAACGTTCTTTTAAATTCGCTATCCGAATATATGGCTGCACATAAGTATGACTATGTTGTGCCGATAGACAAAACCGTATGTTTTAACCGAACGTTTTTAAAGGACAAGGCGGCAAGTCGCTACGGCAAAAAGATCCACGAATCGATTTGCAAAACGGAAGAAGAATATTTCTTTTCCAAAGTCTATGAAACCGAAAACAGCATCGTCAAAGTGGCGTCGATCACGGCGATCGAAAACGAAAACGACTATCTGACGCAACTGAAACAGGCGCCGTTTGTGCCGAAAGTCATCCGTTGCGAACAAAACAGCGATCCGGGGCTGATAGAAATCTCGAAAATTTCGGGCAAAAATTTCAGACAATATTTTGAACACGGCAAAAACTATTCGATCCGTGCCATCCGCTCGGTCATCGAACAGGGTTTGAATATCAATAAAGTGCTGATTGAGAACGATATACTGCATCGCGACATGGCAGATACCAATTTCATCATTTGCGATAAGGGCAAAGAAACGATCGACTTGGTGTTGATCGATTTCGGCTGGTCAAGCTCTATCAGCGGCAGAGAAACCGCGCTAACGCCCTGCCTGCTGGGGTGGATTTATGCCTATCGCGACGGCGAATATTCCGATCTGTATTCTTTCGGACTGCTTTTGAAACAATATTTCGGACATCTGCCCTTGGTGAAAACAGTCAGCGCAGAATTGCTCAAAATCACGCCGTCGGATTATGCCGACAAGACACAATTATTGGACAAACTGCAACACATCGCCGACTTGCACCGCGCTACTATGCCGAGCGTCAAAGATCGATTGATGTTGCTGTGGTATCGTGAGCCGGTTATCCGCCGAATTACCCGCCGCGTGCGCCGACTATTGTAAGCGGTTGCCCTCCTTATCTATCGCGCCGACCGAACGTGCCGGATTGCCCACTACCAAAGTGAAAGGCGCCACGTTTTTCGTAACGACTGCGCCTGCACCCACCATCGCATATTCGCCGATGCTGACGCCGCAAAGAATAGTTGCGTTGGCGCCGATGCTGGCGCCGCGTCCGATGCGGGTAGTCCGAAATTCGTGTTTGCGCTCGATAAAACTGCGCGGATTCAAAACGTTGGTAAAGACGCAACTCGGACCTAAAAACACGTCGTCTTCGCAAATCACGCCGGTATAAAGCGACACATTGTTTTGCACTTTGACGCGGTCGCCCAGCACCACGCTGTCGGCGACAAACACGTTTTGCCCGATGACGCAATCGCGCCCGATGACGGCTTCCGGCATAATGTGCGAAAAATGCCACACGCGACTGCCTGCGCCGATATGAGCGCCTTCGTCAATCACCGCTGTCGGATGGATCCGGACTTTTTCTTTCATATCGAATGGCATATTGGATTTTAACTCAAACTTTCCAACATTCTTTTCAAAATCGTCTGGCACGAAATTTCGCGGTTGGCGGCTTCGGGAATGACAATGGATTTCGGACTTTCGATCACGTCGTCGGTAACAATCATATTGCGGCGCACCGGCAGGCAGTGCATAAAAAAGGCATCGTTGGTGAGCGCCATTTTGCGGCTATCGACCGTCCAGCTCATATCGCGATTGACCACTTTTCCGTAAATATCGTCCCGAAACGGCGACCAGTTTTTGGCATAAATAAAATCGGCGCCTTCAAAAGCCTTGTCCTGATGGTACTCGATGCGTGCGCCGCGCACAAATTGCGGGGCTAATTCATAGCCTTCGGGATGTGTAATGACAAATTCCACATCGGCTTCGTTCATAAAATCGGCAAACGAATTGGGGACAGCTTGCGGCAAAGCTCGCGGGTGCGGCGCCCAAGTCAGCACCACTTTCGGACGCGCTTTGGTCTTGTATTCTTCTATCGTAATCAGATCGGCAAATGCCTGCAAGGGATGCGTCGTTGCACCTTCCATACTGAAAACCGGACGATTGGAATAGCGGATAAACTGATTCAGAATCTTTTCGGTATAATCGTCCTGCTTGTTTTCAAACCGCGCAAACGACCGCACACCGATGACGTCGCAATAGCAGCCCATCACCGGAATGGCTTCGAGCAGATGTTCCGATTTGTCGCCGTCCATCACCACGCCCCGCTCGGTTTCGAGCCGCCAAGCGCCCTGATTCACGTCCAACACAATGGTATTCATGCCCAGATTCATCGCCGCTTTCTGCGAACTCAATCGCGTGCGCAGACTGGAATTGAAAAACACTAACATCACGGTCTTGTTCGTTCCCAACTGCTTGTAGCCGAAACGGTTTTTCTTGATTTCAAAGGCTTCTTTGAGCGCTGCGTTCAAGTCGCCTAAATCTTTTACATTCGTAAAAACTTTCATTTCAAAAAGATCTTTATTCTATATGTTATAAACTTTTTTCGCGGCAAAAGTACATTATTTTATCGACAAATCTTTTGTTTTTCTCAATAAATCATCTAATTTTGCATTCGCGTACCGAAATATAAACGGACGCACCGATCATTCTTATATAAATGTTTTTTATTATGACAAAAAAATTTTCTTTAATGGCAATGGTTGCCATGATGAGCGCAACGCTCTTGTTTACTTCTTGTTTCGGCTCGTTCAATCTGACGAGAAAAGTCTATGGATGGAATCAGTCGGTGGGCGACAAATGGGTGAATGAACTCGTGTTTGTGGTGCTTTCCATTGTGCCGGTGTATGAAGTAGCGGGAATTATTGATGTATTTGTTCTCAACCTGATTGAGTTTTGGACGGATGAAAATCCGGTGGAAGCGGATGTGAAAGTGCAAAAAATCAGCACCGACAAGGGCGAATTTACGATCACTACCGACGCCAACGGACACAAAATTCGGAAGGCAGGCAGCGACGAAATCGTCGAATTTCGTTTCGACCGCGACGAAAACGCTTGGTCGCTCGAAGCTATGGGGCAGCGCCTTCCGCTGTTGCAATTTGTCGGCGACAATCAGGCGAAAGTCTTCTTGGCAGACGGCTCTACAATGACTGTCAGCGCCGACAAAGCCGGTGTAACAGCGCTGCAACAAGTTATTAACCACCGTGCTTATTTTGCAGCAAAATAATGATCAGCTTTGTTTTATCGCTTTGCCTCCTGATCGCCGGATATTTTATCTACGGCAGATTGACGGAAAAGATATTCGGGATCGACATTCAACGCCGGATGCCTGCCTTTGAACAGCAAGACGGCATTGATTTTCTGCCGATGAAAACGTGGAAAGTATTCATGATTCAGTTCTTGAATATCGCCGGACTCGGACCGATCTTCGGAGCGATTATGGGCGCAAAATTCGGCATTTCGTCGTATTTGTGGATCGTTTTCGGATCGATTTTCGCCGGAGCGGTGCATGATTACCTTGCCGGTATGATGTCCTTGCGAATGGGCGGCGCCAGTCTGCCCGAAATTCACGGCAAATATCTTGGCAATGGCGTAAAACAGTTTATGCGTGGTTTTATGGTAGTCTTGATGATTTTGGTCGGCGTAGTGTTTGTCATCGGTCCGGCGGGTTTGTTAGCCAATCTCACGCCGGACTATCTGAATACCTCCGTGTGGATAGGGATCATCATTATTTACTATTTTTTGGCGACTATGTTGCCCATCGACAAAATTATCGGGAAAATTTATCCCTTTTTCGGGATATGTATCCTCTTTATGGCGGTGGGCGTGATGGTTTGCTTATTCCTTCATCATCCGGTGTTACCCGAATTGTGGGATGGTTTGGGCAATCGGCATCCGCAGGCGGCGAGCAATCCTGTCTTCCCAATGATGTTTGTGTCGATAGCTTGCGGCGCCATTTCCGGTTTTCACGCGACGCAGTCTCCTCTGATGGCGCGTTGTCTGACCAATGAACGTTACGGACGACCGGTTTTTTTCGGTGCAATGATCATCGAAGGCGTGGTGGCGCTGATTTGGGCGGCGGCAGCTTCGTATTTCTTTTACGATACCGAAAACGGAAAAGCGCTGTTTGAAACCGGCACCAATGCCGCGATTATCGTCAATGATATTGCCCGCAGCTGGATGGGGCAACTGGGTGCCGTCTTGGTGGTCTTGGGCGTGATTTTTGCGCCAATTTCGACCGGCGACACCGCTTTCCGTTCGGCGCGACTGATCATTGCCGATGGCTTGCATGTCAGTCAAAAACCGGTGCTGAAACGCCTGTGGATTGCCCTGCCGCTGTTTGCAGTCGCATTGGTCGTTCTGTTTTTCAGCCTCTACGACAAAAACGGTTTTGAAACAATCTGGCGTTATTTTGCTTGGACAAATCAGACTTTGGCGGTCTTTACACTCTGGGCAATTACGGTATATCTGCGACAACAGCGCAAGCCCTATTTGCTGACGCTGATTCCGGCAGCATTTATGACAATGGTCTGTTCTACATTTGTTTTCGTACAAAAAGACGGATTTCTTGGTCTTGACGCCACCGTTTCTTACCTGCTCGGTGGTGGCATTACCCTAATAGTAGTAGTCTTATTTTTTGTTTTGGGAAAACGCACTGTCTGATCTCTGATTTTAGCCCCCCCACTAAACACTAATCACTAAACACTAATCACTACCCACTACCCACTATTTTGTAAATTCATAATTATTTATTACCTTTGCCGCCAAATTATTTTATATGAAACGAAAAGCAGCAGTTTTATGCTTGGTAGCGTGTGTTTTCGCGGCTTGCGGCGAATACAACAAAATCCTGAAAAGTACAGACGTGTTAGTGAAATACGAGGCGGCAAAACGATATTTCGACAAACATCAATACAGTCGCACTTCGACCTTGCTCGAAGATGTAGTGCCGTCGTTGAAAAGTTCGGCTTACGGCGAAGACGCCATGTATTTGCAGGCGCGGACGCAATTCGCATTGAAAGATTATGTGGCGGCGTCGGATTATTATAAAAATTACGCCGGACTTTTTCCGCGTGGAAAATACACCGAAGAGGCGCGTTATTATGCCGCTTATTCGCTCTATTTGGATTCGCCCGACGCGCGATTAGACCAGTCGGACACCTATCGTGCGATGCAGCTGTTTCAGGATTTTATCGAAGCCTATCCGCAGAGCGAGCGCAAAGACGACGCGCAAAATGCCCTGTTTGAAATGCAGGAAAAATTGGCGTATAAAGAATTGTTGGCAGTGAAGCTCTATTACAATCTGGGCGATTACTTGCTTTATTCCTTCCCCGGCGGCAACTATCAGTCGTGCGTGATCACGGCGCGGAATGCCATGCGGCTTTATCCTTACACGAAGTATCGCGAAGATTTTATCTATTACACCTTCAAAGCGAAATATGAAATGGCGCTCCAAAGCGTCGATGAGAAAAAAGCTTTTCGTTACCGTGATGTAGAAGACGAATACTATTCCTATATCAACGATTATCCCGAAGGCAAATATAAAAAAGAGATTGTGAAATTATATAACAACATAGCTAAACAATTAGTACAAAATGGATTATAAAAAAATTAACGCACCGGTCAATACGGTTACCCGCGACATGATTAAATTGTCGGAAGAAACAGGCAATGTGTACGAAACAGTCCGTATTATTGGCAAACGCGCCAATGAAATTGCTAAGGAAATCAAAAGCGATTTGGACAATAAACTGAAAGGTTTTTCAGACTACACCGATCAGATGGATGAAGTGCATGAAAATCGCGAACAAATCGAGATCTCACGTTTTTACGAACGCCTTCCCAAGCCTTCGTTGATTGCCGCGCAGGAATATGTCGATGGCGAAATCTATTATCGCAATCCGGCAAAAGAAAAAGACAATATCGACGAAATATGATTCAGCGCATCCAAACGCTTTGGCTTTTGCTCTGCGCTGCGATGATGGCGCTCACGTTTGTTTTCGATCCCGTCGAAGACCTGAACCTCAACAGCTTGCTCTGGGGCAAGTTGAGCTGGCTGATATGTTTTCATTCGACGCTCTTTTCACTGATCGCCCTCATTCGTTTTAAACAACGCGCCAAACAGCTGAAATGGTGCTATATTGTGCTGGGATTGATCGTCGTCGAATATGCTATCATGTTTTTCGGCTCGAAGACCATCTATCACACTTTCAGCCTGTCGTTGCTCACCATTACGGCGATTTGTCCTTTGGCTGCATTCGTTTTCGACTTTATGGCGATCCGCGCTATCAAAGCAGATGAGGCTTTAGTGCGTTCCGCCGACCGATTGAGATAAAACATGCGAGCTTACCTGTCGCTATATTGGCAAGTGGGAATCGCAGCTGTGATCGGCTTGTTCCTCTGCAATATTTTTTTCGGATCAGTATCCATTCCTGCTGCGGCGGTAATGGATATTTTATTTGGGCGCGACGCAGAGCGCACGGCTTGGACGGCAATCATCCTGCAATCGCGTTTGCCGCAAGCGCTGACGGCATTGTTGGCGGGTGCAGCTTTGGCGGTCAGCGGCTTGTTGTTGCAGACCTTGTTTCGCAATCCATTAGCAGGTCCCGACATCTTAGGCGTCAGCAACGGCGCCAATCTCGGCGTCGCAATCGTGATGCTTTATGCGGGTGCTTGGGCGCCGACCGGTTTTTCGGTGGTTGCTGCAGCCTTAGCAGGTGCAATGACCGTTTTGGGCGTCATTCTGTATTTTTCATCCAAATTGAAAAGTAATATCCTGCTGCTGATCATTGGAATGATGACCGGCTATTTGGCGTCGTCGGTCATATCGCTGCTGAATGCGCTGGCTGCTTCCGATTCGATCCGCTCTTATGTTTTATGGGGATTGGGCAGTTTTTCGAGCGTGTCGATGGCGCAAATGCCGGTGTTTGCAGGCGTTGTCGTGGCAGGATTGATCGCTGCACTGATACTTGTTAAACCATTGAATATCTTGCTGTTGGGCGAATATTACGCCTCCGGTTTGGGCGTGAATATCAAACGCTTGCGCCTCGTGATTCTGTTGATCGTCGGCTTGCTGACGGCAATGGTTACCGCATGTTGCGGACCGGTAAGTTTCATCGGGTTGGCAGTGCCGCACATCGCGCGTCTGCTTATAGGAACCGCCAATCAGCAACGCTTGCTACCGGCTACTCTCCTGATGGGAGCTATCGTCGCCCTGCTCTGCAACGCTCTGACCACCGCTTTCGGACGTAATATTGTGCCGCTCAATGCCATCACCCCGCTTTTGGGCGCTCCGGTCATCATTTATATTATCGCCCGAAAAAGAATTAACCGCACATTGGCACATTAACAAATTATTTCGTACCTTTGTCGCCGAAAAAGGCAATTCCTGCAAAGCCGAAAGCGCAGGGCAAACAAAAAATCATAAAAGAAGCAAATCATGAAGAAATTGATGAATTATGTAATGTTCCTTCCGTTGATGCTTGTTCTGACAGCATGTCCGGAAGAAGAGAAATTGAAAGGTATTTCGTTTGATGAAGATGCAATTCAGGTAGCGGTAGGGCAGACCTATCTGCTGACGGTGATTCCCCGTCCGAGCGACGCCGAAATATCGGGCGTAGTCTATGAATCCGAGGATGAAAACATCGCCACCATCAGTAAGACAGGACGAGTGAGAGGTATATCCGAAGGCATCACTTATGTTTATGCCACAGCAGGCAATTATAGCGCAGAATGTGAAGTGCATGTCATCGCAAACGAATCCGGTGCTACGGTAACCACCGATATCTACACCGAACCCTATCCGGTTTGGGATGTTTCAATAGCCACCGTCAAAAAATGGGAAAAAAGAGAACTTTATGGAGAAGGAGTTACAACGTCAGGATTAGATGGTCTTGCTTATTATGGAGGAAACAAAAATGAAGAATGGCTTGAATATTACTTTGATGCCGGAAAATATGTGGTAGCGTTTCTCTATTTTTCTTTGACAGACCTGCAACAATCGGTACAAAGCTTTTTGGACGAAAAATATTATTTTCTTAAAATTGATTCCGGATATCGTATGTATTGTACGGAAGATGAAGAAACCGTACTTTATTTAGGTATAGATGATGATGGCTATCTTGTGGCAGAATATTGGTCGACGGAATTTCTGATTTCCTTGCAAGAATCCTCCTCGGCGCGTTCTGCAAAACCGAATCTGCAATTTTTGTCGGCGCCCCATCATGTTAAAAAGACAATTCGCTGACCGCAAAAAAGTTTTAAGCAGAGGCTTAAAAAGTGCATTTTTTTTAGACAAAATGCAAAATTATGATACATCATATCAAACTATTATCTAATTTTGCAGCTTATTTCATTAAAACCATTCAGATGAACGAAGAAGTGGAAGTCATGGTTGCCAACGAAACGCACATTCCTTATGTGCCAACCATACTGAAAACGATAGAAGATGCAGCCAAAGTACGGGGTACAGGTATCGCTAAACGTAGCCCGGAATATGTTGAGCAGAAAATGCGGGAAGGCAAAGCAATCATCGCTTTGAAGAACGGAGAGTTCGCCGGATTTACTTACATCGAATCGTGGGGCAATAAACAGTTTGTCGCCACATCCGGTCTGATCGTCGCAGATAAATTTCGCGGACAAGGCTTGGCAAAACGTATTAAATTCCAAGCATTCGAGTTGGCTCGCAACAAGTACCGCAACGCCAAACTGTTTAGCTTGACCTCCGGTAGCGCCGTCATGAAAATGAATACCGAACTGGGATATGTGCCGGTTACATTTGCCGACTTGACCGACGACGAAGCTTTTTGGCGCGGCTGTCGCGGCTGCGTGAATTACGATGTGCTGGAACGCACCGGAAACCGTTATTGCATCTGCACGGCAATGCTCTACGACCCCGAAAAGCAAGAGAAAAAAACGAATCAATCAACACAATAAAATAAAAGATGAAAAAACAAAAAGTTGTTTTAGCTTACAGCGGCGGATTGGATACCTCCTTTTGCGCCATGTATCTGTCCAAAGATTTGGGCTACGAAGTCTATACGGCATTAGCCAATACCGGCGGATTTTCCGACGAAGATTTACAACGTGTCGAAGAACGCGCCTACCGACTGGGCGCAGTGAAACATGTCAACCTCGATATTACGCAGGATTACTACAACAAAAGTATCAAATATATGATCTTCGGAAATGTGCTGCGTAACGGTACATATCCGATTTCGGTCAGCTCCGAACGTATTTTTCAGGCAATAGCCATCATCAATTACGCCAAATCTATCGGCGCCGACTATGTGGCGCACGGCAGTACCGGCGCAGGCAACGATCAGGTGCGTTTCGACCTGACTTTCGACGTGCTGGCTCCAGAAATCGGCATCATCACGCCTACCCGCGACATGACTTTGACCCGAGAATATGAAATCAATTATTTAAAACAACACGGTTTTGAGGCGGATTTTACCAAAATGGAATATTCCATCAACAAAGGGCTGTGGGGAACAAGTATCGGCGGAAAAGAAACGCTGAAATCGGAACAAACCCTCCCCGAATCGGCTTACCCCTCGCAACTGCTCGAACATGGCGAAGAATTGCTGAAAATCGCTTTTGTCGAAGGTGAATTAGCCGCTGTCAACGGGAAACCTTATAGCAACAAAGTGGAAGCTATTCAGGCAATCGAAAAAATCGCAGCGCGTTATGCCATCGGTCGCGATATGCATATCGGCGATACCATTATCGGCATCAAAGGGCGCGTGGGTTTTGAAGCTGCCGCCCCGTTGGTAATCATCAATGCCCACAAAATGTTGGAAAAACATACCCTGACCAAATGGCAACAGTACTGGAAAGATCAGGTCGGCACTTGGTATGGCATGTTTTTGCACGAAGCGCAATACCTCGAACCGGTGATGCGCGACATCGAGGCATTTCTGCAAAGCTCGCAACGCAATGTTACAGGTACGGTCATCGTCCGCCTGCGCCCCTATCATTATACGCTGGTGGGCGTCGAAAGCGAATACGATCTAATGAAAACCGATTTCGGCGAATACGGAGAAATCAACAAGGCATGGACGCCCGAAGACGCAAAAGGTTTCACGAAAATCACGGCTATTCCCACCAAGATTTTTTATGCCGTACAAAAACGAAACAATAAATGAAATATCTGATTGTCGGAACGGGTGGAGTAGGGGGCAGCATTGCCGGATTCCTTGCTTTGGCAGCTAAAAATGTAACTTGTATCGCTCGCGGAGCGCATCTGTCTGCTATGCAAGAACGCGGTCTGCATCTGATTTCCGGTTTGCAAGGCGACCATTATCTGCCGATACCTGCTTGCTTGGAAGCCGAATACCACGACAAAGCCGACGTGATTTTTGTCTGTGTCAAAGCCTATTCGCTGGATTCGGTGATGCCGTTGATTCAAAAAGCGGCGCACCCCGATACGCTGGTTATCCCGATCCTGAATGGTTTTGGTTATGGCGATAAAATAGAGCAGGCAACCGGTTTGACGACTGTGTTGGATGGCTGTGTGTATATCGTCGGATTCGTGTCGGGAGCAGGCGAAATCACCCAGATGGGCAAAGCTTTTCGTCTGGTTTTCGGCGCACGCACCGCAGCAATCGCCACGAAATATGCCTCCCTGATGCAACAAATCCAAGCCGATTTGCAGACGAGCGGTATTAAAACGCAAATTTCGGACAATATTCGACGTGATACCTTTATTAAATGGTCGTTTATCTCGGCAATGGCTTGTACCGGAGCCTATTACAATGTTCCGATGGAAGCTTTGCAACACGAGGGTGAAGAACGGCGCACCTTCGCCGGATTGTCGGACGAAAGCGTCGCTATCGGTAAAAAATCAGGTTTCGATATTCCGCCGAATCAGACGGAGAAAAATTTGAAAGTGATAGATTCGTTAGCGCCGGAAAGTACCGCCTCGATGCAAAAAGACTTGGAACGCGGCGCTCAATCCGAACTCAACGAATTACTGTTTGAAATGGTCGCGCTGGGGCAAAAAATGCAAATAGATATGCCTGTCTATCAAATGGTTATGAAAAAATATATCCCAATAAAATGAAGAAAATAAAAATAGGAATCATCGGCGGCGCCGGTTATACGGCAGGCGAATTGTTGCGGATTTTGCTGCACCATCCGCAGGCAGAAATTGTGTTCGTGCAGAGCGGCAGCAATGCAGGAAATGCCATTACAGACGTGCATGGTGGATTGATCGGTGAAACAGACCTGCGTTTTTCGGCACTCCCTTCGTTGGCGACGACCGACGTTGAGGCGCTGTTTCTGTGTTCGGCGCACGGCGACAGTCGTAAATTTATGGAAGAAAACCACGTTCCCGATTCCCTGAAAATCATCGACTTATCTATGGATTATCGGCATCGGGCAACCTCAGACGGTTTTGTCTATGGCTTGCCCGAACGCAACAAACCGACAATCGTGCAGGCGCGTCGCATCGCCAATCCGGGCTGCTTTGCCACCGCTATACAGTTGGCATTGTTGCCCTTGGCAGCCACCCGCAACCTGACCGGCGAAGTACATGTGCATGCCGTTACCGGATCGACCGGCGCAGGCGTGAAACCGTCGGCAACCGGACATTTTTCGTGGCGCGACAACAATCTGTCCGTCTATAAAGTGTTTGAACATCAACACCTGAAAGAAATATGCGAATCGCTCGAATGCCCGATTTCGCAGATAAATTTCGTTCCCGTGCGCGGCGATTTTCCACGTGGCATCTTCGCGACTGCCTACACTGACAGCGCTCTCTCCGTCGAAGAAGCCCAACAACTGTATTCCGATTTTTACCATGACGCCGCTTTCACCTTTGTCTCCGATAAAAATATTGATATGAAACAGGTTGTCAATACCAATAAATGCCTGCTGCATCTCGAAAAACACGGCAACAAACTGTTTATCATTTCGATTATCGACAACCTCTTGAAAGGCGCATCAGGACAAGCTGTTCAGAATTTCAATCTGATGTTTGGTCTCGACGAAAAAATTGGACTGAGATTGAAAGCGTCGGGGTTTTAAAGAAATACTTGCAAAGTCAAAATCAAATTGTAACTTTGTGCTTTGAAAAATAAAGAGCAATGGAAAATCAAAAATTTCAAAACACGCTTTATACCAATGATAATCTGTTTATTCTTACCGGATTGAACAGCAATTTGGTCGATTTGATTTATTTAGACCCGCCGTTTAATTCCAAGCGGTTTTATTCTGCGCCTGTTGGCAGTAGGGCGGCAGGCTCAAGTTTCAAAGATATGTGGACTTGGCAGGATGTGAATGAGAAATATCTCGAAACGCTGGCAGGAAAATATCCTGCTTTGACCGACTTTATCGCGGCAGCAGGAGTTATGCACAGCAAAGCGATGGCGGCGTATTTGACTTATATGGCGCAACGCATTGTAGAGATGCACCGTGTTTTGAAAGATACCGGCAGCATTTATTTGCATTGCGATCCAACTGCAAGCCATTATTTGAAAGGATTGTTAGACGAAATTTTCGGAAAAAATAATTTTAGAAATGAAATTGTGTGGTGCTATCGTGGTGGCGGTTCGCCCAAAAAAGATTTCGGAAGAAGGCACGATGTTATTCTTCGTTACTCAAAATCAGATAATTATACATTTATTGCAGATGATATCAGAATACCTTATCAAGCCGAAGGATTAGGAAGAACAGATGATGCTATGTGGGGAAAACACAAAGGAACAAATAAAATTTATAACCCAAATCCGATAGGCAAAGTCCCTGAGGATTGGTGGTTGATGAATATCTTAAATGCAAACGACCCTGAACGCACCGGTTACCCTACTCAAAAACCGCTTGCATTGCTACACCGAATTATTAAAGCATCTTCCAATGAAGGCGATATTGTAATGGACCCGTTTTGCGGCTGTGCCACAACTTGCGTCGCTGCGCAACAACTCGGCAGAAGATGGATTGGTATTGATATTGCAGAACAAGCCAGAGAAATTTTGATTGAACGCTTGAGCGATGATGCAGGATTATTTAAAGATTTTATAAATACCGAAATTATCCCGCAAAGAACTGATGTGCAAATAGTCAGCGAAGATGACAAGTCGGTAAAAGAACGTTTGTACAAAGAACAAAACGGCTGCTGCAACGGCTGTGGAAAATATTTTGATATTTGGAATTTGGAAACCGACCATATTATTCCACAAATAAAAGGCGGCGGGAGTTACTACGAAAATTATCAACTTTTATGCGGCACGTGCAATAGGATAAAAGGTGCACGACCAATGGAATATTTGCGGGAAAAAATTGCTACCCGCAAAAAAATGTTGAAAGAAAAAATTATTTTTGGAGAATAACCCACCTCTCAAATGCTCCTCTACCTCTACGACCGCACTTTTGACGGCTTGCTGACCGCTATTTTCGACGCCTACAACCGCCGCGAAACGCCGGATCGCATTGTGAGCGAAGACCTTACGCCACCGCTATTCGCCGATACGCATCAAGTGATTACCGACCGCGTGAAATCCGACCGCGTCTCCACCGGTTTGAAAAAAAAGATTTCCAAGTCGGCAATGAATATGCTGTTTGTGTGTTATATGTCTGAATTAGAAGATATTGAGATGCTGATTTTTCGATATGTTCAAAAAGCCTTCGCCTCGGATATCAGTATAGAAGTAAATTTCGCCGACGATGATGTGCTGGCGCTGTCGAAGATTTTCAAACGGGTCAAACGCGAAGAAGAACGCATGCGACAGTTTGTCCGTTTTCAGAAAACCGCCGACGGCATGTATTTCGCAGCAATGGAACCGCTTTACAACGTCTTGCCCTTCTGCGCCGAATTTTTTGCCAATCGCTATGCCGATCAGACTTGGCTCATTTACGACCTGCGCCGCAATTTTGGGCTGTATTACGATCTGAAAAAAACAGAAATCGTCCGTTTTGACAATACCGACGCCTTCCGCAATGCCGGACAGTTGAGCGAAGATAAAAAAGACGAAACCGAAATCGCTTTTCAAAATCTGTGGAAGGATTATCTGAAAGCTGTTACCATCCGCGAACGCACCAACCTGCGCCTGCAACGCCAATTTATGCCGAAACGTTTTTGGAAATATCTGACGGAAAAAAATTAACGTCATAACAATATAAACCCTTATATTGCGTTTCTTATATGTATCAGCTAAATAAAGATGCCTATGTATAAAAAATTTACTCAACAGTCAAGCAATGAACAGATATGCGCCGGAATAGAAACGCCGCATTTCCCAAGTTTTTCATTGCAACCTCGTAAAGAAACAGTAGCGTTTGTGATGCAATATGCATGCGCCTACTATGTCGAAAAACAATTACCGAGAGGTCTTTCGGGAATGATCATCAATTAAGCTATGATTCTTGCACCTTCGTTATTGGCTGCCGATTTTTTGCATTTGGCAGACGACATTGAGATGATCAATCGCAGTGAAGCCGATTGGCTGCATTTGGATGTGATGGACGGCGTCTTTGTTCCAAATATCTCTTTGGGATTTCCGGCAATCGCCCAAGTCGCCCAAATCACGCGCAAACCGATGGATGCCCACCTGATGATAGTGGATCCGCAAAAATTCATCCCGCAATTTCGCGATTTTGGGGTGTCGGTTTTCTCCGTACAATACGAAGTTTGTCCGCATCTGCATCGTGTTGTGTCGCAAATTCATGAGGCAGGGATGAAAGCCGGAGTCGCTCTCAATCCCCATACGCCGATCGAATTGCTGACCGATATTCTCGGCGATCTGGATGTGGTATTAGTGATGTCGGTCAATCCGGGCTTTGGCGGTCAGCGTTTTATCCCGCAGGCAATTGAAAAAGTGCGCCGCGTGAAACAAATGATTTCCGACCGCAATTTGCCGACATTGATAGAATTAGACGGCGGCGTCAATTTGGAAACCGGCAGACAACTTTTAGACGCAGGCGCCGATGTGCTGGTCGCCGGAAATTATATTTTTAAATCAAATAATCCCCTTGAAACCATCCGACAAATGAAACAGATGTGAAATTTTTACACCAAATACCTTTTCTACGATTAGCCGTCTTTTTTATAGCAGGTATCATTTTGCAAGCCCAAGCTGATTGCCCGCCAACGTTCTATATCGGAATGTTCGTTGTCGCGGCGCTATTATGCATCTGTGCTTTTCTTCCGGCTTTCAAACAAAATTACGATTATCGTTTCCTGTTTGGCGTCGGTTTGGCATTGGGAATGACGGCAAGCGCCGCTTATCTGACGAAGCAGGCATACGCCCAAGCGGATTGGAACTTGGAACCGACGCCCAATTCTTATCATGGACAAATCATCGAAGAGCCGGTGCACCGTCCCAAAACCTACCTCTGCAAACTGCAACTGCAAAATAAAAAAGTGATCCTATATCTACCGATAGACAGTTGTTCCGCATCATTGGTGGCAGGCGATCATCTGAAATTTACTGCCACATTGGAAGCGACGGCAGAAGGCTATCAACGAAATCATGCCGTTGCCGCCATCGGATTTGTTCGCGCCGGTCATTGGCAAAAGGACAGCTTGGCATCACAGCGGTTTTCCCTGCCCTTGAAAGCCTTGTCTGTTCGTCGTGTGTTGTTGGTGTGTCTGCGGACAATTGTGCCGGATACGCAAGCATGCGCCATCGCCTCCGCCTTGATGTTCGGCTATCGTAACGATCTGGATAACAATCTTGTAGCCTCATTTCGCAACATAGGCGCCGCCCATATTTTGGCAATCAGCGGTACGCATTTTGCCATTGTATTCGGAATGTTGTATGCGCTGCTGTCGTTTTGGGGCAATTCGCGCAGGGGACGTTTGGTGCGCCAACTGATGCTTTTGCCTTTGGTTTGGGGATTCGCATTTTTGACCGGTTTTTCGCCGTCAGTCGTGCGTGCAGCGACCATGTTGAGCATTTGGGGCATTGGCGATATGAGCGGACATCGCGGTTTTACGCTGAACACTGTGGCAATTTCGGCATTTTTCATGTTGCTCTTCAATCCCTTGTACCTTTTCGACGTCGGTTTTCAGTTGAGTTATGTGGCAGTGCTGTCAATTCTGCTGATCTATCCGCATCTGTCGGTCTGGTACAGAAGTAAAAATCTGATTATTCGTTATTTGTGGGATTTATCTTGCGTGTCGATAGCGGCACAAATAGGCGTTTTGCCCCTGTCAGTCTATTATTTCAATCAGTTTCCGCGCTATTTTTTACTGACCAACCTCTGCCTCTTGCCCTTGACCTCCGCCCTGCTGTTTTTTATTCCGCTCTCTCTATTGCTGCATGCCGTCTTCGGAAATATTGCATGGCTGATGTTCCCGTTGCGTTTTTTGTTGCGATTATTCCTTTATATAACACAATCCATCAACCAACTTCCATTTACTACCATAGATAATTTATTTCCCGATGTGCGCGATGTGATTTTGATGTTTATTTCGATAGCGCTGATCATATTATTCATGGTCAAAAAACGCGCCGTTTATTTGGTCTTTTTGGCGATCGTCATTTTGCTCGGATTTCTGTGATTTTTCCCGATTTTTCGATGTTTTTCATTTGAGCCGAAAAAAAGTTGAAATTTTATTCTCTTGACAGTCAGTCAATTAGTAAAAATGGTAAAAAAAAGTTCGGAAAAAATTTTGTTTGAATGGGAAAAAGTTAGTACCTTTGCATCCGCTTTTCGGAAGAGGGGCG
>JAISUM010000041.1 GCA_031272095.1 Candidatus Symbiothrix sp.
AGATTCATTCCCTGCACCTGCTGCGGACTGATCAGCGTTGCTGCGCCCGGAAGCGACTGCAGCGGGTTGGTTTCTCTTGTGGAAGAGGTGATGACGACTTCGTCGAGGCCGTAGATGCGAACAGAATCGTTTTGATTAACTTCTGTGGTTTCGGCATGCGCATATAAGCTTGCCGCTAAAGAGAGCAGGATTATTTTCGACCGCCCGAAATGATTGTTGAATATATTAAAATGCATACGATAAATGTCAGCGTCAATAGGTTCGCTGAAAATGAGCCGCAAAGGTAAGGCTTTTTTTTGAACTTACCAATATTTTCGTCGGTTATTTAAACTGAAAAAAAATTACTGCATGCAGTGATTATCAATTATTTGTTGTACCTTTGCACGATTAAATCGTTGTCGAAGTTTGAGCGCAACGGTTTTGTAACTGCGAAAAATAAATAAAAACTATATAAATGACAAGCGAATGGAATTATCAACCTCCAACAAACGAACAGATACTTAAACAGCGCGAATTGGCTCAACGATTCGGATTGAGTCCTGCCGTGTGTCTCTTGTTAGTCCGGCGCGGAATAACCGAGATCACCGATGCGCAGGCATTCCTCAGTCCGCATGTTCGCAATTTGCACGACCCGTTTGCCTATCCCGATATGTCGATAGCCGTCAGTCGGCTCGAACATGCGCTGGGCAACAAAGAGAAGATACTCGTATATGGAGACTACGATGTGGACGGCACCACTGCCGTCGCCCTTGTTTACAGATTTTTGGAACGTTTTTGTTCCAAATCCTGTTTGGACTATTACATTCCCGACCGCTCGGAAGAAGGTTGCGGAATCTCTGTGCAGAGCATTGATTATGCGCTGACAAATCAATTCAAACTTATTATTGCCTTGGATTGCGGCATCAAAGCCAACGATGCGATCACTTACGCGCAAGACAACGGCATTGATGTGATTGTGTGCGACCACCACAAATCGGACGACGAATTGCCGCCCGCGCTGGCTATTCTCGACGCCAAACGCAGCGACTCAACCTATCCTTACGAGCATCTGTCGGGCTGTGGCGTGGGTTTCAAACTGATGCACGCTTTCGCCATCAACAACAATATCGAATTTACGTTTCTCAAAGCGCTGTTCGACCTCTGCGCCGTCAGCATTGCCTCCGATATTGTGCCGATGACAGGCGAAAATCGCATTTTGGCGGCTTACGGCTTGAGACAACTCAATCAGAATCCGAGCAAAGGGCTGAAAGGCATCATCGGCATTTGCGGACTGTCGGGCAAAGAAATCACCATCGACGACATTGTGTTCAAAATAGGACCGCGCCTCAATGCCTCCGGTCGTATGACGAACGGCAAAGAAGCCGTCGAACTGCTGATCGCCAAAGACTTGAAAAAAGCGCGGGAGAAAAGCGAAAATATCGACCAGTACAACGACGACCGCCGCGAATTGGACAAAAAAATCACCGACGAAGCCTACGCTTTACTCGAAGAAAACCCACGCTTTGCCGACGAAAAAATCGCCTTGGTCTATCACCCCGACTGGCACAAAGGCGTAATCGGCATTGTGGCGTCGCGACTGACCGAAAAATACTACAAACCGGCGATTGTTCTCACCGAATCCAACGGCTTTCTGTCGGGATCGGCGCGTTCCATCACAGGTTTTGATATTTATGCCGCCATCGAATCGGTCAAAGACCTGCTCGAAAATTTCGGCGGACACAATTTTGCCGTCGGCGTTACACTACGCGAAGAAAATCTGCCACTGTTCAAACAGCGTTTGGAAGAATATGCCGACCAATATATGATAGAAGAACAGATGACGCAAAAATTGGACGTCGATGTGGCATTGAAATTCAACGAATTAGGCGATAAACTGATGCGCGACGTCAAACGGATGCAACCTTTCGGTCCCGAAAATCAAAAACCGCTCTTCTGCTCATTTGGCGTTAGAGATGCAGGCGGCAGTAAATTGGTAGGAAAAGATCTGGAACACATCCGTTTGGAACTGATCGACGACAGCATCACTTCGCCCGTCCAAGCCATCGCTTTCGGTATGGCGCAGTATTTCGATATCGTCAAAAGCGGACAGCCTTTCGACGTCTGCTATACCATCGAAGAAAACAACCACAACAACACGGTTTCGATGCAACTGATGGTGAAAGATATCCGAAAAATAGTGGTTAGTGGTTAGTGGTAAAAAAATCACATTTCAGACAAACTTTCCAAGCCCAGAAAAACTTGGAAAGTTTAATCTTTATGTAATTGGATTTTACCGGAATAAAATTGTTTGAGCAAAATTTTATTTCCTGTAACCGTTTTTTTGTTTGGCTCGTTCGTCAAGACGTTCTTTCATCATTCGCTCGCGCAAGCCGCCTTTTTGCAAAAAATTGCCTTCGAGTTTATCCATCTGTTTTTGCAGCATAAAAGTCGTTTGCTTTATCAGGCAAATACAAATGTTGGCAATGGTTTCGGGTGGGCGCGTCTGTACAATGTGCATAAAATACGCGCTGTCGTT
>JAISUM010000052.1 GCA_031272095.1 Candidatus Symbiothrix sp.
TCCCGTAACTTTATAGGTAATACCATCGCCGCCGGTGAAAGTACTCCCTATACTCACTTGCCCAAAGGCAACATTCGCGCTCACGCACAAACAAATGGCGAGCGCCCATCTCAAGAAAAGAAAATTTTTTTTCATCATCATCGTAAATAGAACTTCTGTGATTATACATGTGTTATTTTATTTGTATTATTACGGCGATTTTTCTGTCAGAGCCGAAGTTCTTAAAAAAACTCCTTCGTCTAAATCTTATACGCAATTTCGGCGACAAAGGTAATACTTTTTCTCTGAACAAAAAAAAAAAAACGTTAATGTTTATCAAAACGCAAAATATTTTTCAAAATCGCGGTGAGAGATACTTGTAGAGGGGGGCATTATCACTGATAGCATCACTTCGGAGTGATACTATCAGTTGGAAAAATTTTTTCTTTCCAAAATAATTCGTATATTTGCAGCGTAAATAAAAATAAAGCAATATGGAAAATACAATATCAGATCAGGAAACTCTTTTTGCCGCACCGGTTCAGGGCATTGAATTTGCCGCCGACGGCAAAGCGAAAAGTTATTACACTGTCGAAGAAGTGTTTGACGAATTAGACCGCGAGTTCGTGAATTTTTACGGTGAATATGGAAGAACATTAGTAAACAATCGGCGAAAACAATGGAACAAAGATGGAGTATGGCATTTTGAGATGATGTAACATTTATACCTTACTATGAAAAAGTATATTATTCGTATCAAACCGGAAGCCAGAACCGATATACGCAATACACAACATTTTATTGCCTATACACTTCTTTCCCCTCTCACATCGGAACGGTATGTTATTGGCATTTACCAAGCAATCTATCGTCTTTCTTTCTACGGCGGCTCCATTGCCCCAAGCCTCAATGACTACATCCAAGCCAACTATGGTCCCGACGCCCGCACCATCACATACAAAAAAATGAGTATCATCTACAACATCACTGATGATATAATATACGTCCGCCGCGTGATCGCAGGCAGTTTGATAAAATAAAAAACCGACAGCATCATAACGCAGATTTCATAATTATTTATTACCTTTGCAGCCATTATGCTTGCCAAAAGAATTATACCCTGTTTGGATGTGAAAGACGGAACCACAGTCAAAGGTGTGCATTTCGTCGATTTTCGCGATGCAGGCGACCCCGTAGCGTTAGGAAAACAATACAGCGATCGAGGCGCCGATGAGTTGGTGTATTTAGATATTACCGCCTCGCACGAAGGTCGTAAAACCTTTTTAGACTTGGTCAGGCGGGTGGCTGCCACCATCAACATCCCTTTTACCGTAGGCGGCGGCATCAACGAGCTGAACGACGTCCATAAATTGTTGAACGCAGGCGCCGATAAAGTTTCTATCAACTCATCGGCGATCCGAAATCCGAAATTGATCGAACAAATCGCTTCGCATTTCGGCTCACAAGTTTGCGTGGTCGCTATCGACGCCAAACCTGCCGACGACCATTCGTCATGGATTTGCTACCTCAACGGCGGACGCATCGCTACCGACAAAACCCTGTTTGACTGGGCAAAAGAAGCCGAAAATCGCGGTGCAGGCGAAATACTTTTCACGTCAATGGCACACGACGGCGTAAAAACAGGCTATGCCAACACTGCTTTGGCAACATTGGCGGAGAACTTGCACATTCCGATCATCGCATCGGGAGGCGCCGGCGCTCCGGAACATTTTCGCGACGCCTTCGTCAAAGGCAAAGCCGACGCAGCTTTGGCAGCCAGCGTGTTTCATTTCGGCGAAATCAACATCGGCGATTTGAAACGCTATTTGAGAGCAGAAGGCGTCATCACCCGAATTACGGATACTAATTAAATTAAGATATATGGAGCTTGATTTTGATAAAATGGGCGGACTGATCCCCGCTATCATACAAGATGATTTCACCGGCAAAGTGCTGATGCTCGGTTTTATGAATCCGGAAGCATTGGCAAAAACCCGCGAAATCGGTAAAGTTACGTTTTTCAGCCGCACCAAAAATCGTCTCTGGACAAAAGGCGAAGAAAGCGGCAACTTTTTGAATGTGGTTTCTATCGCCGAAGATTGCGACCGCGATACCCTGCTGATCAAAGTGAATCCGGTCGGACCGGTCTGTCATACCGGCAAAGACACCTGTTTCAACGAAAAAAACAGTGAAGATATTCTGTTTCTGAAGTACTTGCAGGACTTTATTGTGCGCCGCCGCCAAGAAATGCCGGAAGGATCTTACACTACGTCGCTGTTTAATAAAGGTATCGGACGTATGGCTCAAAAAGTGGGAGAGGAAGCCGTAGAAACGGTGATTGAGGCAATGGCAGGCAACGATGAACGACTCTTGTACGAAGGCGCCGACCTCCTCTATCATCTGATTGTATTATTAACATACAAGGGCTATCGACTCGAAGATTTGGCTCGCGAACTTAAAAGCAGACACAAATAGGCTATGGAAGATTTGCTCATCAACTACAAAAAAGTAACGATAGGTCGCGGAGAAATTGATATTCTGCAAAATATTGATTTTAAATTATATGCAGGCGAATTTCTGTACATCACCGGCAAAGTGGGATCGGGCAAAAGTTCGTTGCTCAAAACGATCTACTGCGAAATGCCGATAGACGCCGGTACAGCGACCGTGCTGGATTACGATCTGCACCGCATCAAACGAAAACAGATTCCCCTCTTGCGCCGGCAAATCGGTATCGTTTTTCAGGATTTTCAACTGCTGACCGACCGCTCCGTTCAGGCTAATTTGGAATTTGTATTGAAAGCCACCGGCTGGAACGACAAAACGCAAATCAAAGACCGTATCGATGAAGTCCTGCGACAAGTCGAAATGGAAAACAAAGGCTACAAAATGCCCCACGCACTTTCCGGCGGCGAGCAACAACGGATCGTGATTGCCCGTGCGCTGCTCAATGCTCCAAAAATTATCTTGGCAGACGAGCCTACCGGCAACCTCGACAACGAATCGGGCAACAAAATCGTGCAACTGCTGCATGAAATATGCAAAGGTGGAACAGCCGTCGTTATGACCACGCACAATTACAGTTTTGTCGAAAAATACCCCGCAAAAATCTTGAAATGCGAGGACGGACAACTGCTGTCAGTCGAATAAAACACCTCAAAAAAAACACACATCATCAATTTAATACCATAAATCATGAAACGTCTTACTATTTCGTTCATTTCTTTCCTTACAGCCCTTTTCGGCTGGGGACAAACAACCGCCATCCCCGTCTATTTAGACGAAACCAAACCCATTGAACAGCGCGTCGAAGATGCTCTTGCGCGGATGACTTTGGAAGAAAAAGTTGCCATGTGCCATGCGCAATCGAAATTCAGCAGCGCAGGCGTTCCGCGTCTCGGCATCCCCGAAAACTGGATGAGCGACGGACCGCACGGCATCCGTCCCGAAGTGCTGTGGGATGAATGGGATCAAGCCGGATGGACCAACGACTCCTGCACCGCTTTCCCCGCTTTGACCTGTTTAGCAGCCACTTGGAATCCGGAAATGGCGGCGCTCTACGGCAATGCTATCGGCGAAGAAGCACGCTATCGCAACAAAAATGTGTTGCTCGGACCGGGTGTCAATATCTACCGCACGCCTCTCAACGGACGCAATTTTGAATATATGGGCGAAGATCCGTATTTGGCGGCGCGAATGGTTGTCCCTTACGTTCAGGGCGTTCAAAGCAATGGTGTAGCAGCCTGCGTCAAACATTTTGCGCTGAACAATCAGGAACAATACCGACAACAAGTCAATGTCGAAGTCAGCGACCGCGCCCTGCACGAAATCTATTTGCCTGCCTTCAAAGCCGCTGTTACCGAGGGAAAAGCTTGGGCGATTATGGGATCCTACAATATGTACAAAGGGCAACATTGCTGCCACAATCAATACCTGCTCAAAGATATTTTGCGCGATTTGTGGCATTTCGACGGCGTAGTGATTTCCGACTGGGGCGGCGTCCATAATACGCAGGAAGCCATTTACAATGGGCTTGATATGGAATTTGGCACTTGGACGAATAACAAAGATTGGGGCGACAGCAATGCCTACAATGCTTATTATTTGGCAAATCCTTTTCTGCGTCTGATTCGGGAAGGCAAAGTCAAAGAGGATGCATTAGACAAAAAAGTCCGCAATATTTTGCGCCTCGCTTTCCGCACTACGATGAACAGTAAGCGACCTTTCGGCTCGTTTGCCACGCCCGAACATGCTGCTATCGGCTTACGGATTGCGCAGGAAGGCATCGTTTTGTTGAAAAACAGTCCGCTGACTCCCAAAAAAACGGATGTTGTGCTACCTGTCGATTTCAATAAAACAAAAAAAATAGCGGTCATCGGCGAAAATGCAATCAAAATAATGATTATCGGCGGCGGCAGTTCTTCCTTAAAATCAAAATACGAAATATCTCCCTTGGAAGGTATCAAACAGCATGTCGGCGATCGTGCCGAAGTGGTGTTCGCTCGCGGCTATGTCAGCGATCAACTGAACAAAAAGGGCGAGATCAAACACGACGGAATGTTCATCAACGACGCCATAGATGCGCGATCAAGAGATGAGCTGCTTTCCGAAGCCGTCGCTACCGCCAAAAATGCCGATTTGGTGATTTTCGTCGGCGGATTGAACAAATATAACGGACAAGACTGCGAAGGCAGCGACCGCAAAGGCTTGGAATTGCCTTACGAACAAGACAAAGTCATTGCTGCGCTTGCCAAAGCAAATAAAAATTTAGCCGTCGTCATCATTTCCGGTAACGCAACGGCAATGCCTTGGGTCAATGACGTTCCTGCCATCGTTCAAACTTGGTACAACGGTACTGAAGCCGGCAATGCACTCGGCGCCATGCTCACAGGCGAAGTCAATCCGTCGGGAAAACTGCCCTTTTCTTTCCCCGTCAAACTTGAAGACGTCGGCGCACACGCATGGGGAGACTATCCGGGCGCAAAAGCTAACGGCGGCATCCATGAGCGCTACAACGAAGATATTTTTGTGGGCTATCGCTGGTTTGAACACCGAAAAATCAAGCCTTTGTTCGCTTTCGGACACGGATTGAGCTATACCTCTTTCGCTTACGGGAAAGCCCATATCTCCGCGCCAAGCCTTTCGGAAGGAGAAACATTGACCGTCAGCCTGCCCGTCCGCAATACAGGAACAAGAACAGGCAAAGAAGTGGTACAGCTCTATATCGGCGACGAACAATCGTCCGTCGTGCGACCGATCAAAGAGCTGAAAAAGTTTCTGAAAATCGAATTACAACCCAACGAAACGCAGGAAGTGAGTTTTACGCTGTCCGTTGAGGATCTGAAATTTTTCGACGAAAATGCTCAACAATGGACAGCCGAACCCGGAAAGTTCAAAGCCTATATCGGATCGTCGTCATCGGATATCCGGCAAACCGTTGGTTTTGAATTGGTCAAGCGCTGATTCAGAACTTGTAACCAAAAGTCAGCAAGGTGGTGAAGGCAGTGTTTTTGATTGACGCAAAATTATGAAGTTCCGCCGTTGACAGATCGTCATACGGATTGGGATAATAGTAGTATTTTCCGTTTTGCGTGCGATAAACCACCGCCAAATCTAACGACACTTCCGGCGATATGCGATAACCCAGTCCTGCGGTGAAATATTGTTTGTCGCCGCCTATTTCATAGCTGAAATCCGTGCCGTAAAAATCGGGAAATATTTCTTCCGCCTCGCGATATTTTTCCGTATAAGGCTGTTGCACCCACGAATAGCCCAATCTGCCCGAAAAACGCGAAGTGAAACGATATTCCAAGCCTGCCCGCAGTGTCGAAGAGGGTGCATAATCCCGTTTGACGACGCGATTATCTTCTTCTAAGGGATAGTAATAGATGTCGCGCAATTTCATCTGCGCATAATTCTTAATTTCGTAATCCAAGCTGAAAATGGCTTTTGAACCAAAAATATAGGCACCGCTGAAAATCCAGCGTTGCGGCGAAGAGAGATAATAATCATTCGGATCGAATGTCCTGTGATTGTCCTGATTAATAAGAGTACCATCGGCATACATATAGTTGGCTTTCGTAGCTGCATCGTAATAATGGGTTAATGTTGTCCAAGTCGGCGAGTGAAAGGCTATGCCCAAGCGCAACTCATCTATTGGTCGCCAGATAGCGCCCAATTTGAGTTGATAACCGCTGCCGCGCGTTTCATTATTATAGGTATCCCAATTGATATAGCCACCCTTCTGAAATCCTTCGGTATAGTAAATAGACGATTGATAAAAGATATCGGAGACGGTCAATGTTCCGCCAAAATACCATTGGTCGAGAAGATTAAAGCCCAAAGAAAAATCATAATTCACAATCGAGCCTTTTTCCGAGAGTTCCAGATCAGGGGAAGTCGTTTCATCGTGGAAAAGTCCGGTATATCCGTTACCCGACGGATCTTCATCAACAATCCAACCATGATACGCCAGATCTATTATGAGTGAATTTTCCGATGCACTGTTCGCTATAAAATCGCTGATCGATCCCGGTATGTTGCTACCATGAGCAAAATACTTGCGTTCAAAATTTTTGACACGGTTATAGGCAAATCCGAAATTGACTGTCCGCAACGATTCGCCATATATCGGGAAATAGCCGACGTAGGATATGTTGTTGAAATTAAAGGTTGCGGTGGAACTTTTTGCTTCATCGCTTTTTGTGTGGATAGCGGAATAATCCAAAGTGCTTGAAACTTCCGATGAGCGATAAACGCCCAAGCCTGCCGGATTGATAGCAACGCCGGTAGCATCGCCACCCAAAGCGCCGAATGCGCCGCCCATAGCTTGTCCGCGTGCTGTGCCTGTCATATCGGTTGATGAGAGTCTGAAAGCATCCAATTCGCCTTGTGCCAACGACATACCGCAGGCGCACAAGCCAACAAGAGCTGTAAATAGTATTTTTTTCATGTTGTTGAATTTGTAAATTGATTTTTATCTTCTACCGCCGCTACTGCTGCCGCCGCCTGAACGACTGCCGCCACTGCTGCCGCCGCTGAATCCGCCGCCGGACGATCTGCTTGATCCTCCTCCGCTCGAATATCCGCCTGACGAGGAAGAAGAACGCGAGCTGCTGCTACCGCTCGAATAGCTGCTGGTTGTGCGAGGAGTGCTTGACGACGATGACGAAGTACTTCGAGTGGTTGTAGTTGTATTACTGTTGGTTGTAGTTGATCGGCTCGGAGTGGTGGTCGTTGCCGATGTGTTATTGCGCGTGGTCGTTGTTGTTCTGTTCGTAGTGGCAGTTGAATTGCGCGACGGAGTTGCCGTAGTCGTTGAGCTGCGTGACGAAACGCCTCTGTTAGCGGAGGTTACGCCGGATGACCGTGTGGCGGAAGTTCTGGACGAAGGCGTCGAACCGGATATTCTGCTATTGGCAGTTCTGTTGGCTGATCCGGGAGTTCTGCCTAATGAGTAGCCGCGATTATAATTGGCATAATGATGTCCGCCATAATAGTGATGGTGATGATAAGGATAATACCCGCCATAATACCACGAATGATAATACCATGAATGATGATACCATGGGCTATACCAGCTGTAATACCAAGGGCTGTACCAACCATAATGATACGGACGATAATACCAAGGGCTGTACCAGCTGTAATACCACGAATCGTACCATGGGTCATAGTCATAATAATTGGTGATGTAAACATTGGCGTCGTTGCCCTGTTCACTGAAATCAAGTTCGTAAACATTGCCGTCGGAAGATACATTGACATTAACATCTCCCGATATGACGATCTTGTCGGGATTATAAAAACGAATGATACGTCGCGACAGGCTGCCGTCTTCGTATTCGACAACGGTATCCGCTTCTTCTTCTTCAAGATAGATTTCTTCGTCAGTGTAACGTCGATTATATTCATCCACATCACGTTCAGTTGACGACAAAGTGGCAATCACCCTCGGAGAATATTGTTCTTCGGCGGCGACAGTTTGTGTTTTTACCGTTGCGCTCTGCTTTTTCGGAGAATAATAAATATCGTCATCAAAAGTTTGAGCGCCTGCGACACTTGCTACCAGCAGTATCGCCAATAAACCAAAATTTTTGAAAGTTTTCATTGTACCTGTTTTTTTAGTTATGTTAATACATTTATTAGACGGACAAATATAAATAAAGTTGCTTGGACAGCAAAGAAATTATTTATATTTAACATTTTAGCGGTTTATTCCAAATAGCCTCTGATGATTCCGCGTTGCGACGAGACAATAAAGTCGATGACGGTTTGTTTTTCTTCGCTGTCGGGCAGATTGGATTTGATGTATTCTATGGCGGCGGAATTGTTCATTCCCGACTGATAGAGCTGGCGATAGATTTCTTGCAGCGCCGAAATTTGTTCGGTAGTGAATCCGCGCCGACGCAAACCGACGATATTCACGCCGGAAAAAGTCAGCGGCTCACGACCTGCCGTGATGTAGGGCGGTATGTCTTTACTGACTTTTGAGCCTCCCTGCAACATCACATGTTTGCCGATACGCGAAAATTGATGCACTAACGATCCGCCGCTCAATATGGCGTAGTCATCGACGACGACTTCGCCTGCTAATTGTGTCGCATTTCCAAGTATGACATGGTCTTTCACCACACAATCGTGAGCGGTATGCGAATAAGCCATCAGCAAGCAATTGCTGCCGACGATGGTTTGTCCTTTGGATGCGGTACCCCGATTGACGGTGGCACATTCGCGAATGGTGGTATTGTCGCCTATGATACAGGTGGTGTCTTCGCCGACAAATTTCAAGTCTTGCGGAATTGCCGCTACGACTGCGCCGGGGAAGATTCGGCAATTTTTCCCGATTCGCGCCCCTGACAGAATTACGGCGTTAGGATAGATATAGGTGCCGTCGCCGATCTCCACGTTTTTATCTATCGTAACAAAGGGGCTGACGGTTACATTTTCGCCGATAAGGGCTTCGGGATGTACGGATGCACAGACATAATCTTGTGTATTCATAATTTATATTTTTTACTTGTTTTTGACTATTTGCGCCATAAATTCGGCTTCACAAACTAATTTTTCGCCTACGAAACAGTAGCCTTTCATATTGGATATGCCGCGTCGAATTTCGTCCAAGAGTTCCAAACGGAATTTCAGGGTATCGCCCGGAACGACTTTCTGACGGAATTTAACGTTGTCTATTTTCATGAAATAGGTCGAATAGCGATGCGGTTCATCTACTTGATGCAAGACTAACAAACCGCCTGTCTGCGCCATTGCTTCGACGAGCAGCACGCCCGGCATGACCGGTTCTTGCGGAAAATGTCCTTGAAAAAACGGTTCATTGACCGATACGTTTTTGATGCCGACGATATGTTTCTGTCCGATTTCAATGATTTTATCTACCAGCAGAAAGGGATAGCGATGGGGTAGCAGTTCTTTGATGCGGTTGACGTCGATCAGCGGGGGAATATTCGGATCGTAATCGGGCGCCTGCACATCTTTGAGTTTGATTTCTTTCCGAATCAGTCGCGCCAATGCGTTGTTGATTTTATGTCCGGGGCAAGTGGCGATAATGCGTCCGCGTAACGGCTTGCCTATCAGCGCTATATCACCAATGATGTCCAACAGTTTGTGGCGGGCGGGTTCGTTGGGAAAAGCCAGCGGCTTATTCATTATATAACCCAGCTGGGTAGCGTCTTTGTGCTTCACGCCCATCTTGTCTGCCAAACGGTCTAATCGTTCCTGACTGATTTGACGTTCATAAATGACAATGGCATTGTCCAAATCGCCGCCTTTGATCAGATTGTTTTCCAAGAGCGGTTCGATTTCGCGGACAAACACAAAGGTTCGGCTGGATGCGACTTCGGTTTTGAAATCGGCAATATTATTTAATGTAGCGAACTGACTGTCTAAAAAATACGAATCGAAAGCGATCAGGGAGTTGATAATCAGCTGATCGTCGGGCAGGACGACGATAGAGGCTCCGGTGGCGTCGTCTTTGACTTCGATTTTATGTTTGACGACGAAATATTCGCGGTCGGCTTTTTGTTCGGTCAGTCCGACCTGTTCGATGGCGTCCATATATTGAATGGCGCTACCGTCGAGGATTGGAAATTCCGGCGCATCGACTTCGATCAGACAGTTGTCGATTTGTGAGGCATAAAGCGCAGCCAAAGCGTGTTCTATCGTGCTGATTTGCACGTCGTTTTTAGCGACAATCGTTCCGCGTTGCGTGTTGATAACATTTTCTGCCAAAGCTTCGACGACAGGTTGTTCGGGCAAGTCGATGCGTTTGATTTTATAGCCGAAATTTTCGGGTGCGGGGTGAAATGATATATGGATTTGCAGTCCTGTATGCAAACCTTTGCCCTGCAAAGAAAATGATTTTTGTAATGTATGCTGTTTTGCTTGCATAAGATTATTTTGTTTTTAATTGTTCTACTTCTTTTTTTATTTGTCCCAGCTCGCGGTACATATCGGGCAGTTTGCCGAAGAGTACGCCTGCTCTCAAAAATTTGTTCAAGTCAATAGCGGGCGAACCCATAATACTGCGTCCTGCCTCGATATTGCTGATGATTCCTGCTTGCGCTCCGATGCTGACGCGGTCGCCAATACGGATATGTCCGCCGAAGCCGACTTGTCCGCCGATCACGCAATTTTTTCCTATTTTGGTCGAACCGGAAACGCCTGTTTGAGAGGCGATTCCGGTGTTTTCGCCGATTTCCACATTGTGGGCGATTTGTATCAGGTTGTCCAATTTGACGCCTTTGCGAATGATGGTTGAGTCCATCACTGCGCGGTCGATCGTCGTATTGGCGCCGATTTCCACGTCGTCTTCAATGACAACATTGCCCAGTTGGGGTATTTTTTTATAAACATCTCCTTCTTGGGCAAATCCGAATCCATCGGCTCCGATGACGGCTCCTGCGTGGATGATGCAGTTATTTCCGACGCGACAACCCGAATAGATCTTCACTCCGGCATAGATAATGGTATTTTCGCCGATGCTGACGTTGTCGCCGATATAGGCTTGCGGGTAGATTGCGGTATTTTCGCCGATACTGACATTTTCGCCGATATAAGCAAATGCGCCGATATAGATGGCTGTCTTTGGCAGTTTTGCCGAGGGACTGATGAAGGAGGGCTGTTCGATACCTTGTTTTTGGGGATATGCCTGTTGCGCGAGGTCAAGTAATTGCGCCAAAGCTGCGTAGGCATTCGGCACGCGAATCAAGGTCAGCGTGGGTGGCAAGTCTTTTTCGGGCTTAAAGTCGTCATTGACCAAAGCGATGCTTGCCTGCGTTTCATATATAAACTGAGAATATTTCAGATTAGCCAAAAACGTGATAGTGTGCGGCTTACCTTCCTCAATTTTAGAGAAATTGTTGACTGTTACATTCGGATCGCCTTCGATTTTTCCATTCAAAATTTGGGCGATTTGTTGTGCTTTCAACTCCATTATATTTTCTGGTTTTATAAAATTTTACTGTTTAGTTTGCAAAGGTACGAAAAATTTTGTCAATCACGAAGATAACACAAATAATACTTCCTGATTTTTTTCGACAGCAATTGAATATTCAGCATATCCGACGCTTCGGCGATGTCTTTGATCGATCCGTCTTTGAACAGAATTTTGATACTGTCGTCGGCTTCGTTGTACATATTGCTCGATATTTCATCGGAATAGGTCAAGTATTCACAATCGTGAAGAGGCAGGTCGAAATGCGCCGCTAAATGTTGGCGTTTTTCGTCGATATAAGCCTCGTCGAAAGGATGTTGTTCTATTTCAACGCGAAACAGTTTCCGATTGATCAGCGAATAGCTCAAGAGCGACAATACGCGATCGGGATGTGTCGCCCAAACTTTGAGCGCCGACCAGAGGTCGTTGTCGTCCAATGCGATGAAGTTGTCCAAAGCCTGCGGGTCATTGAAAAACGTTTGTTCATCTACTTGATTAATCAGAAAATAGTGCAAGGCTGGCGAGGCGAAGACCGGTGTTCCATGACGGTAGAGATATTTGGCGCGTTTCAGGATATTGATCAGCATTTTTTCGGCGGCGATGGATGTCTTGTGCAGATAGACCTGCCAATACATCAGCCGTCGCGCCATCAGAAAATTTTCGATAGAATAGATGCCTTTGGCTTCGACGACGAGGCGGTCGTCTTTCACGGTCATCATCTTGATGATACGTGCCGAGCCGATGTTGCCTTCGGTTACTCCGGTAAAAAAACTGTCGCGGCGCAGATAATCTAACCTGTCCACGTCCAACTGTCCGCTGACCAACTGGTGCAGAAATGTTTTGGCATATTCGTTGTTAAAAATAGCGATTGCCATATTTAACTGCCCGTTCATTTCGGCGTTCATCCGTTGCATCAGTAGCAGGGATAGCGTTTCGTGGCGCACATTGCAGATCAGTGTATTTTCCAGCACATGAGAGAAGGGTCCGTGTCCGAGATCGTGCATCAGAATGGCTGCCAATGCAGCATTTTCTTCGTCTGCCGTGATACAATGCCCTTTGGATCGCAGTTGTGCGATGGCTTCGTTCATCAAGTACATCGCGCCGAGCGAATGACTTAAGCGGCTGTGTTGTGCGCCCGGATAGACCAAATGCGATAATCCCAATTGTTTGATACGATTGAGCCGCTGAAAACAGGGGTGTGCAATGATGCGATAAATAAAATCATTCGGAATGTTGATAAATCCGAAGACAGGATCGTTGATTATTTTGCGTTTAGCGCTCATTGTAATTGATTAAAGTTGCAAAGGTAGAAAAAGTTTTGTAATATTCTTATTATTAAAGGATATTTTTTTCGGAACCATCCCTGATTCGCATCATTAGCAACCGATACTGTTCGCTGACCGGCGCCGGAGCGTGAGGCACAGGACTTGAAGCATTAAGATACTTCAATATCTTAAATGCTGAGAAATATTGAAAAAAACGTTTGTAAAAACTTTCAAAGGTCGCCGTATGTTGGTTGATTTCAGCCAATTTGTCGAAAAAATGTTCCGCTTGCAGAAAATTTTGCAGCGGATCGGGCAAGGCTTGCAGCAGCTTTGTCGTTTCCGATGACTTGGAACGATAGAGCGCGGGCAGGGCATCGAACAGCTGTTTCAAATCGTCGAAGGCAGCTATCGGATAGGAATATTTTTGCAAGCTGTTTGTTTGCAACATTTTAGCAATTGCAGGACCGGTTCCGAAAGGCACTCGTTCCGACACGCGGGCGGCAGGATAGACGCAAGCGCCGTCGATGAACATTGTTTTGCCCAACGGAAAGACTTTTTGCAGGAAATAAAAATCTTCGCCTGCCTGCTGTTTGCCCATACCGCCTACCTGCAAATAGGTTTTCGCCTTCACTGCAAATGCCGAGCCGATACAGAAATAGGGATACGGGAAACCGATATATTCCAACGCCGCCCGATAGTAATGCAGGTATTCTTCGTAGGCTTCCGTCGCTTGTCGCAGGGGCGAATCCGGCGGCAAATTTTCGGTCGGATGGTGAAAAGCGATGGTCGCCGATTTGAGTCCGAACTGCTCAAAACAGCGCTCAATCTCGCAAAAATAATTGTCGCTGACTTGACAATCGGCGTCCAAACTGATGATGACATCGTCGTCTGTGCCATGCGCGACGGCGTTGTCCATACCGATTTTTCGCGGCAATCCGGCGCCCGTCTGATGTCCGGGCAGGTTTTCTTCCAAGTATAGTGTCAGGCGAAAATCGGGGCGGTTGTGTTGCACGGCATAATCATTTAACAGTTTGAATGACAATCTGTTAAATGCAACTTTTTCGGCGGAGTCGATGGCATGTGAATTGACGACGACGATGATTTCTACCGCCGCCTGCGATTGCCTGCACGCGAACAAACTTTCGACCGTTTGCATCACTTCCGGCTCGTTGTAGCAAGGTATTACGACACGAAGCATAACATCTTTTGATTTTCAAGCCGCAAATGTACAAAATTTATTCGTACCTTTGCATTTCTAATTAAAACAGAAAGAATATGAATCATTATTGGACGGGCATATTGGCAATTTCCATTTTGCTGTTTGCCTGCATACGCGAAGAAGCCCCGAATGACGAGGCGGATATTTTGTCGGTATCATTTCCGGCGGGTAGCCTGCGCACGTCGAAAGTCGAAATCGGTAACGATTATGTTGTGGTCTTTCCGAAAAAGAATGTCAATCTGCGTGATTCGGCGCTGACTGAGATCCGTTTGACGGCGGGCGCCACTTTTCAACGCATTGCTGCCGCCGCCGATGGCGATACTTTGTTTTTTATCGACGTCCGTTCCGAAAGTGAAAAATATGTCAAGCGTTACGCCTTTATAGCCAGCACTTTCCCAAGTGTTTTCGATTTTGAGCGTTGGGAAAAACCTTCCGCCAACTATCTTTTTGAGAATCCGAAAGAGGGGTCGCTGCAATGGTTTTCGAGCAATAACGGCGCCGCCATCGCTTGGAACAATCCGAAGAAATCGGCGTCGGGCTATCCGATACGGCAAACGACACAAGCGGTTTCCGGCAACACGGCGGTCGAACTGCGCACGATGGCAGGACCGGGCAGCATCATGGGCATCGTCAATATTCCATGTCTCTCCGGATCACTCTATTTAGGTGGGTTCAATCCGCTGACCGGTTTGACCAACCCGCTACATTCAACGAGTTTCGGCGTTCCGTTCAACGAGGGGCGTCCGTCGCGGCTGACCGGTTACTACATTTTCCGCGAGGGCGACGGCGATTACATACAATCTAACGGCTCGCATGTCAGCAACCGAAACGACACATGTGCCATCTATGCCATTCTGTTTCAGGTGGTTGGCAACGAACAGTTTCTCTATGGCGACAACATTGCGACGGCGCCGAATATCGTTGCTCGTGCCGAATTGCATCCGGATGAAATCAGACAGAGCGACGATTTCACTCGTTTTGAAATAGATTTTGTTTATCGTCAGCCGTTTTCGTATGAAAAATTGGGAAACGACGACTACCGATTGACCATCGTTTTTGCATCCAGTCATAAGGGCGACCACTACGAAGGACGCATCGGTAACACTTTGATTATCGACCGAATAGAATTAGAATATGAAGAAGAAAATTAATATTACTGTCCTCTGCTGCTTGCTGTGCAGCTATGTGTCGGCGCAAACGTCGGCGCGGATTTATCGCCTCGAAGTCGGATACAGCATCGGCGGAAGTATGCCGGTGCCTTTGCCCCGCGAAATCAGGAAAATAGACATGTGGGCACCCGAACTTTTTGCGCCCCATCTTGCCATTGAAGCCCTGAATCCATTCAACGAGCGATGGGCAATATCTGCCAAAATTGCGTTTGACCGCAAAGGTTTCACCGTGCGCGATCGCGTCAAAAGTCTTTATACCGAAATTACGACGGAAGATGGGACGGTTCAGGCGGGAAATTTCACCGGAAAAAATCAAACGCAAGTCGATAATTACTACCTCTCTGTGCCGGTCGCGTTGGTGTATAGCCATTCCGAACACAGGACAAGTCGCATCGGGCTGTATTGTGCGTGGATGTTGCGTCCTTTGTTCATCGGACAAGCCGTTGACGGTTACATCCGGCAGGGCGATCCGACAGGCGAAAAAATTGCTATTCCCTACGCCGAATTTGATTTTTCAGACCGGCTTCGGCGTTTCGATTATGGTCTGATGCTGGCGGAACACTGGGTCATTCATCCGCGCTGGGCTTTGATCGGCGAAATCACCTGCGGATTGCGTCCGCTGTTTTCCGACAGTTTCAAAGCCATGCCTTTCAAAATGCGTAACATCTACGGCATTCTCGGCGTGAGTTACCTGTTAATGTAAAATACTAAAAATCAACTAAATGCAAGAAAAAACAATTGCTCTTGAAATCGTAAAATATCCCGCTCGCGACCGATGGAAAGCGCTGACCGCCCGCCCGACGGCGGATGCCTCCGCACTTTTTCCGACGGTTCGGAAAGTTTTAGACGACGTCAAACAAAATGGCGACCTTGCCGTTTTTGCTTATGAAGAGAAATTCGACCACGTCAGCTTGTCTGCTTTGGAAGTCTCGGCGCTGGAAAAGACAGCTGCCAACCAACTGCTTTCCGACGATTTGAAACATGCCATTCGGACAGCGGCGCAAAATATCCGCACTTTTCATGCGGCGCAAAAACACGATTTGCCGAAAATAGAAACGACGGCGGGCGTATCTTGCTGGCAAAAAGCCGTCGCCATCGAAAAAGTCGGTCTGTACATTCCCGGAGGCACGGCGCCCCTGTTTTCTACTGTGCTGATGCTGGGCATACCGGCGCAAATCGCGGGCTGCAAAGAGGTGATCCTCTGTTCGCCACCCGACAAAAACGGTAACATCCATCCGGCAATCCTTTATGCGGCGGAAACGGCAGGCGTGCATCGGATTTTCAAAATTGGCGGCATTCAGGCTATTGCTGCGATGAGCTACGGCACGGAAAGCGTTCCGCAAGTGTATAAAATTTTCGGACCCGGCAATCAGTATGTTACGGCTGCCAAACAATTGGTCAGCCTGAAAGACGTCGCGATTGATATGCCTGCCGGTCCGTCGGAAGTCGAAGTCATGGCAGACGAAACAGCGCATCCGGCTTTCGTGGCGGCGGATATGCTTTCGCAGGCGGAACACGGCGTCGACAGTCAGGCGGTGCTTGTTACCACGTCCGAAACATTGGCGCAGGCTGTCGTTGAAGAAATCGCCCTGCAAATGCAAAGCTTGCCGCGCAGCGAATACATTCTTAAATCACTGTCACACAGCAAGATTATTGTACTGAAAGACGAAACGGAAATGCTCGAACTGACCAATCTGTATGCGCCGGAACATCTGATCATCGAAACGCGCCAAGCGATGACTTTGGCGGCGCAAATCACCAATGCCGGTTCGGTCTTTATAGGACATTATACGCCGGAAAGCGCAGGCGATTACGCATCGGGGACGAATCATACTTTGCCCACTAATGGCTATGCACGTGCTTACAGTGGCGTCAATTTAGACAGTTTTATGAAAAAAATCACCTTTCAGGAAATCACGCAGGAAGGGATCCGACAAATAGGCGACGTCATAGAAATCATGGCGGCAAACGAACAGCTATTCGCCCATAAAAACGCCGTTAGCATCAGAAGAAAAAAATAATAACAGAACAATGAATATAGAACAGTTGATACGAAAAAATATTGCTTGCCTGAAACCTTATTCATGCGCAAGAGATGAGTTTAAAGGACGCGCTTCGGTGTATTTAGACGCTAACGAAAGTCCTTTTAATGAGCCGTTTAACCGCTATCCCGACCCTATGCAGTCGGAATTAAAAACCTTGGTCGCAAAATTGAAAAACGTGCGCGAATCGCAAATCATGGTCGGCAACGGTAGCGATGAGCCGATAGATTTGATCTACCGCATTTTTTGCGAGCCATACAGCGACAATGTCGTGGCGTTTGAGCCGACTTACGGCATGTATCAGGTTGCTGCCGACATCAACGCGGTGGAGTATCGAAAAGTTCCGCTCCGTCCCGATTTTTCGTTGGACGCCGACCGCCTGTTGGCTGCCACCGACGAACATACCAAAGTCATTTTTCTTTGTTCGCCCAACAATCCTTCCGGCAACCTGATGCGGTCTTCGGAAATCGAAAAGATTTTACGACAGTTTCAGGGAATTACGGTCATCGACGAAGCTTATATTGATTTTGCCGACGCGCCTTCCTACTTGACACAGTTGGATAATTATCCGCGTATGATTGTGCTGCAAACCTTCTCGAAAGCGTGGGCGATGGCGTCGGTGCGTTGCGGATTGGCATTTGCGGCGGAAAATATCATCGCCTATTTCAACAAGGTGAAGTATCCCTACAATGTGAATCTGCTGTCGCAACATTTTGTGCTGGAACGCATCAAAAATCATCAGGAAGAAAAAAACGAGTGGGTGCGAAAAATTCTCTCGGAACGGCAGCCGCTTGCCGATGCTTTGCGACGCCTGCCGATCGTTGAAACCGTCTATCCGTCGGATGCAAATTTTCTGTTGGTGAAAGTCAATGACGCCAACCGGATCTATCAAAGCCTTGTAGAACAGAGCATTATCACCCGCAACCGCAACAGTGTCGCCTTGTGCGGCAACTGCCTGCGCATCACCGTCGGCACCGCCAAAGAGAACAAAACCCTGCTCAAGGCGTTGAAAACTATTTGACGATTTTATAGATCTTGCTTTGTTGTTCCGTCCGGATTTTTACGAAATAAATTCCTGATTGCCAATGCTTTGCAGATATTTCTGTTTGGTTGCAATGCGGATCGGAATATAGCGTGCGCCCCTGCATATCGGTGATCGAAACGGCAGCCGGAGCTTTGAGCGGCAGATGTAAGATGTCGCGCACCGGATTGGGATAAGGCGTTTCGTCGGCGTCGATGGTCGGCAATGCAGTATAGACAACCGCCGTACTGACTTTCTTCGACTTGCAATCTTCGTTATACGCCTGCACCGAAAAATTGTAAGTGTCGGCGCCTTCCGGCTGATAGTAGTAAGTCGGCTCAATGGTTTCTCCTACCACCGTATTGCCGACGGAGATTTCGTAAGTCAGCGAGCCGATCGGCGTGTTTTGCGGTTGCTCCCACGACAATCTGATAACGTCGTTCAGGACTTCGGCTTGCAGATTTTCGACGTGTGCATATTGATAATCAAACGAAACCAATCCGTTGGCTTGCGTGATATTGGTCAGCGCCTTTTCGGTAACCGCTGTCCCCGCCAAACTTGACCATCGAAACAGTCGTGGCGTGGAATAGCCGGTAAATTTATTGCGTTCGGCAGTGCCGGCAAACGGCGTTCCCTCGTCTAACCACACATATTTTTCGCCGTTGTAGGTGTATTCTTTTCCGTATGTCGCTTGATTGGAGGTCGGAATGGTGGTAGTTGATGCGGCATAGACAATATAAGCTTGTTGCGGATGTTTGGTGTTATTGACACTGCCTCCGGCTGCCGAATTGTGGATGTGATAAATGATCAAACCATTGCCGGGCAGGGAGGCGTCGAATCCGACTTTTTGCCGATTTTCCAGCACATATTGTTCGTTGTTGGTATAGGGTTTCATAATATAAGCCACCGGATTTTCAGCCGCATTGGGGATATCTGTTACCGACTGTGTTTCAACGAGTTCTGTTGGCGTTACCCATCCATAGAGAATTTTCTGAAACATATTGATATGGGCGGGACAGGAACCTGATGGCGAACCGTTCCAACTGCCGTTTGCCATCAAATCCCATTCGTCGGTACCCGGATAATTTCCGCCGTTGGATTCGTAATCGGTATCGTAATAATCGGGGGCGCCGAAAACGTGGCACAGTTCGTGGCAGATCACGCCGATGGTGGTGATGTTGTTGCCCGATGCGCCGCGCAGTTGCGGAGAGCAGGAATAGCGCGACACCTTGACACCGTTTAATGTCAGCGTCGAGATGGTGCCCTGATGCGACCAGATTTGTTTGCCGTTGTCGATATTTTCGTCGCCATAACCGGCAAACAGAATGTGGAAAGTTTCTAATTTGCCGTTGGTGGCATATTCCGACAAATTGATATTGGGATCCGCTGCGACAGCCTGAATGGAGGCGCGGGCAAAACTCGACCAAGTATTTTCGTTTCCGTAGTGCGACGCCGAATCTGCTAATGTGTAAGGTCCGGCAAGGTCGATGCTCAATTCTAACTGTCCGTAAGAATTTTCCAAATAATAATCTTTGACGCTGCCGTGTATATTATTAGAGGAATAGCCGATTTGATTCAGCAGGTTGTAGTAGGCGTCTTTGGTATGCGTCATCTGTTTATCTTTAAAATTGATCAGTACGCAAAGTGCTTTTTTAGAGCCGGTTACAGGTGAAGCGACGGTTTCGCTGATCACCTGATTGATCTGTTGCATTTTCTGTACCTGTCCTGCGCTGTATCGCAAATTTTTAGGTGTGCGCAACAGAAACTGATGCAACTCGTCGGAACGCAAACCGCGCTGTCCGTAAATATGTTTGGACGGAGTCAGATTGCCGTCGGCATCCAATTCGGCATAGGTAACAAATTGTTGGTCGTTGCGTAACAGGGTATAACCGTCCGGCGACTGCATCCAATGCACCCGTTCATCGCCGCGAATCAGATAGGTGATGGTCGTTCCATCGGGCTGTTGGGTGGTTACAGGATGTGGATTTGCAGGAACCGCATAGATTGCAGCTAAATTCAACACGCTGATAGTCAGCAAAATAATTGTCTTTCCAATAAGTTTTTGTAAATAGTTCATACTTGTTTGTCAAATGATTGAAGGTGCAAAGTTAGTATAATTTTTCGAGACTACACGCAAATCCTACTGAATAAACGTGCCGCCGCCGATATGGATGTCGGATGGGCGTGTGATAATCACCTCTTTTACGCCTGCAGCAATTGCTAAAAAAGCATTTTCCAATTTGGGAATCATTCCGGCGTGGATGATGCCGTCTTCTTTGTATTGCAGAAATTCGTCGTGTGTCAGTGAGCGGATGACGCTGTTGTCGTCGTTTTCGTCGCGCAAGACGCCCTTTTTTTCAAAACAGTAGATCAGGCGGACGTTGAAATCGTAGGCGAGCGCTTTGGCGGTTTCACCGGCGATAGTATCGGCATTGGTGTTAAGCAATTGCCCGTTGCCGTCGTGCGTAATTGGCGATAATACAGGGAGATAGTTCTGTTCTAAAAGATAGTTCAAGGCAGGAGCATTCACTTCTTTGACGTCGCCGACAAAGCCGTAATCGACGCTACCTGCCGGTCGGCGTGTTGCTAAAATCACATTCATATCGGCGCCGGTCAGTCCAAGTGCATCGACGTGCATGGCTTGCAGTTTGGCGACAATATTTTTATTCACCAAGCCGCCATAGACCATAGTAACGATGCGCAAGGTTTCAGCATCTGTAATTCGCCGACCGTCAACCATTTGCGTAACTACGCCCAACTGTTCGGACAGCTGTGTTGCGGAAGTGCCGCCGCCGTGTACCAATATTTTATAACCGGCGATGCGCACAAAATTTTCGAGGAACTGTTGCAAGGTTTCCGGCTGTTCAACGACCTTGCCTCCTACTTTGACTATTGTTAGATGATTCATAGATCTGATGGAAATTTGGGTGCAAAGATACTAAATAATTTTGAAATAGTGATTAAATAGTGATTAGTTGTTAGTGATTAGTGATTAGTGTTTAGTGATCTTTTTCCGAATTATTTTTATGCGTTTGTCTGTAATTGAAAATTTTATATTACTTTTGCCACGTTATAAATCATTTTTCAGATCCGATATCGTAATAAGTTGATGAATACACAAAAAAATGTCTGTACCACCTTCATCGAAACGCCTTTGGGAACGATGCTTGCCGCCGCCGGAGAGCGAGGTTTATGTATGTTGGAATATACCGATTACAAACTGCTTGATTTGGAATTGAAGCAATTATCCGCAGCTTTCAAAGTGCCCTTGACGCCTTGCGAACATCCGCTGTTTGATGCTTTGCGACAGCAGTTGCAGGCGTATTTTGCAGGCGACCGTCGCGATTTCGATTTGCCGATAGATTTGGTGGGGACGGAATTTCAAAAACAGGTCTGGCGCAGTTTGTTGCAGATACCTTACGGACAGACCACGACTTACGCCCGACAAGCCGCCTTGGTCGGCAAACCGTCGGCAATGCGAGCCGTAGCCAATGCCAACGGACGCAACAAAATATCCATCATCCTGCCTTGCCATCGAATTATCGGCGCCGACGGATCCCTCACCGGCTATGGTGGCGGACTTTGGCGCAAACAAAAACTGTTAGACTTGGAAAAGACAAATATTTATAGTACCTTTGCCCGCGAAAATCAAATATTGTAGAAATAATCACCAATGAAAAGATTTCAAATAGCTAACACCCTGACCGGTTGGGTAGTATTTTTAATAGCAGCGGTCGTCTATCTGCTGACGATTGAGCCGACTGCAAGTTTCTGGGATTGCGGCGAATTTATCGCATCCGCTTATAAATTGGAAGTAGGGCATCCTCCCGGAGCGCCGATATTTATGTTGATGGGCAATTTAGCGTCGCATTTTGCATCCGAACCATCGCAAGTCTCGATGATGCTGAACGCATTGTCCGCCATTTTCAGCGCATTGACCATCTTGTTTTTGTTTTGGACGATCACCCATTTAGCTCGCAAATTAGTATGGACGAATACGACGGAAGCCTTGTCTTTGTCGCGATTGATTATCATTTTGGGAGCGGGAGCTGTCGGTGCATTAGCCTATACTTTTTCCGATACGTTTTGGTTCTCGGCAGTAGAAGGCGAAGTGTATGCTTTCTCGTCGCTGATGACCGCCCTCGTTTTCTGGCTGATTTTGAAGTGGGAAGATGTGGCAGACGAAGCCCATTCTAACCGATGGCTGATTTTGATAGCTTATCTGATCGGTGTTTCGGTAGCGATCCACTTGTTGAATTTATTGTGTATCCCCGCTATCGTGTTGGTCTATTATTTCCGCAAGACGGAACAGCCGACTTTCAAAGGTGCAGTGATAGCGCTGCTGATTTCTTTTGGTATCGTGGTTGCCATTCTCTACGGCTTGGTGCAAGGTTTGGTCGAAGTCGCCGGTTGGTTTGAGCTGCTGTTTGTCAACAGTTTCCATTTGCCGTATAATTCGGGCGTGCTGTTTTATGTCTGCCTCGTTTTCGGCGTGCTGGCTTGGGCAATTTGGGAAACAATGCGGGACAATACCACTCCCCATCGCGCAAAAATCGCCTTTCTGATCGCTTTTTCTTTATTAGGTATTCCATTTATAGGCAACGGATATGCATTGGGATTTTTGATTATCGCGGTGGTCGCCGTCTATTTATTTGCTACGAAAAAAGTCAATCCTGTCATCCTCAACTCCATTCTGATAGGGCTGTTGGTAATCACCATCGGCTATTCATCTTATGCGCTGATTATGGTACGCTCGGCAGCCAATACGCCGATGGATCAAAATTCGCCCGAAGATATTTTCACTTTGCGCACCTATTTGAGCCGCGAACAATATGGTGAAACGCCGTTGTTTTACGGACCGACTTTCGTAGCCGACATCAAATACGAAAACGGACGGGCTGTCCGCAAAGACAAGGGACCTGTCTGGTCTCAAATTCCCAAAAAAGACCCATCCGAACCGGACAGATATTACGAATCGGGCAGAAACGAATCCTACGAATATGTCGATGAACTCTGCACCATCTTCCCCAGAATGTTCAGCTCCGTACCCGACCACGTGTCAGGCTATAAGATGTGGTCTGACTTCAAAGGAAAAAAAGTCAGGGTTGCCGACCCGAGTCGTGGTGGCAGTAAATGGGTAACACGCCCGACTTTTGCCGAAAATTTGCGCTATTTCTTTGCCTATCAGGTCAATTTTATGTATTGGCGCTATTTTATGTGGAATTTTGCCGGACGACAAAACGACCTTCGCAGCGATGGCGAAATTTACAAAGGCAACTGGATTACCGGCATCAGCTTTTTGGATAAGCTGCGCGTGGGACCGCAGGACGATATGCCCGACAGTATTGCAAAAAATAAAGCGCACAATAAATATTATATGTTGCCGCTCTTGCTGGGTATTCTGGGCATCTTCTTCCAAATCTATGCCGGCAAAAAAGGCTCGCAACAATTTTGGGTTACTTTCCTGCTGTTCTTTATGACCGGTTTGGCGATCGTGCTTTATCTGAATCAAACGCCCGGACAGCCCCGTGAGCGCGATTATGCTTACGCAGGGTCGTTCTATGCCTTCTGTATTTGGATAGGACTGGGAACGGCAGGCGTGATGCAACTGATCAAAAAATATGCGAAAAAAACACCGGATACAGTGGCAGCCATAGCAGCGTCGGCGATCTGTCTATTGGTGCCGATACAAATGGCGTCGCAAACTTGGGATGATCACGACCGGTCGGGACGCTATATTGCCCGCGATTTCGGTAAAAACTATTTAGCTACCTGCGACGAAAACGCTATCATTTTCACCAACGGCGATAACGATACTTTCCCCTTGTGGTATGCACAGGAAGTAGAAGGCTATCGTACCGACGTGCGCGTCTGTAATTTGAGCTACCTCCAAACCGATTGGTATATCGATCAGATGAAACGTCAAGCTTACGAATCGAAACCGCTGCCTATCGACTGGAAAAAATACGAATACGTTCAGGGCAAACACGATATCGCTTATATTGTGAGCGCTTACGAATATCCCTGGACGGTGCAAGCAGCGCTGGATCGTATAAAATCCGACGACGTACGCGACAAACAACTGCCCGGATACAACAACACGGGCGAGATAGACAATGTGCCAACCACAAAAATCATTATTCCGATAGATTCGGCGGCTGTGGCTGCCTCCGGTCGGTTGAAACCCGAACAGGCAACTTGGATTGAGCCTTACATCCTGGTCGATTTCGGCGAAAGACGTAGCGGACAACAAATCTATCAAAACGCAGAACGCTATATCGGTAAACAAAAAATGATGGTGCTGGAAATGTTGAAAAACAATGCCGACTGGTCGCGCCCCATTTATTTTGCATCGTCGGTGGGTCCAGACAACTATATGCGTTTGGAACCCTATTTCCGTCGCGATGGCGCCGCTTTGCGTGTAATGCCTTATAAAACAATGCATTATGCAATGTCGAACCTTAAAGGATATGAACCGGATAACTCGTGGATGTATATGGGAGGTATCGATACCGATATTCTTTACGACAATTTGATGAATAAATATCAATGGGGCAATCTCGAACAACCCGGATTGTATCTCGACGAAAACTGTATCCGTATGACACTGTCGTTCCGAAAAATGTTCGGACAGTTAGCCGTGCAGTTAGCGATGGAAGGCGATACTGTCAGAGCCGAAGCCGCCGCCGACCGTTGCCAACAAGTGATACCTTCGTACAATTCGCCTTACGATAATTATTCTATGTCGGATATTGCTCGCGCATACACGATGATTGGTGCCAAAGAAAAAGCGACTAAACTCTATGTCGAACTGGCTGAAATATCAGCAAAATCGCTGAAATGGTACAACCGTCTGAATCGGAACCAATATGCCTCTGTCTTCAACGAAATCAGAATGGAACAGATGTATATGGGAGAATATCTGAATTATTTTCAAAGCAATGAAAAAGAATTATTTGACAAATATTACGAAATTTATGTCGCCTCCGCCGAGCGCATGCAGCAAGTCAACAATGCCCGGCAAAGCGGTCTTAATCGATAAATTATGTTGATAGAACGTCCTCCACGTTTATACAGAATGATGTTTCCGGGCGCCGAGTGGCGGTTAAAACCGGAAAATAAAACAGTATATCTGACTTTCGACGACGGACCCATCCCCGAAGTAACGCCCTGGGTATTAGATATATTGGATCAATACCGGATTCCGGCGGCGTTTTTTTGTGTCGCCGACAATGTGCGCAAACATCCTGACATTTATCGAATGATTCAAGAGCGCGGACACCTGATCGGCAACCACACCTATCACCATCTGCAAGGCTGGCAAGTGAAGCCGAAAACCTATATGGCAGACGTCGAACAGGCAGCGCAGTTGATTGACAGTAAGCTGTTTCGTCCGCCGCACGGACATTTGCGCCCCACACAGTTTTTTCGCTTACACGAGCAGTATCGCGTCATTATGTGGGATGTCGTTACACGCGATTACAGCCGTTTGCAAACCGCCGAACAAGTCTTGTACAACGTCAAAAAATACACGCGCAACGGCTCTATCATCGTTTTTCACGACTCGCTGAAATCCGAAGCAAAAATCAAAATCATCCTGCCCCAAGCCATCGAATGGATACTCAACGAAGGCTATACTTTCGGCAAGTTGTAAATCGAAAAAAATAATCACTAATCACTAATCACTAATCACTAATCACTAATCACTACCCACTACCCACCCTTGTAAATCTCAAAATTTTATACTAACTTTGCCGCGATGTAAATACGGACATAAACATGATTAATCACCAACTGATTCATCCGAAAAGCATAGTCGTCATCGGCGGCTCCAACAATACCTCCAAACCCGGCGGCAGTTGCATACGCAACCTGATAGACTGCGGATTTGATGGCGCACTTTATGTCGTCAATCCGAAAGAAACGGAAGTGCAAGGCTTGAAAAGTTATCGCGACGTATCGGAAATCCCGCCTGCCGATTTGGCAATCATCGCTATCCCCGCCAAAGCTTGCTTCGATGCTATAAAGGTCTTGGCGCAGGAAAAACACGTCAAAGCCTTTGTGATGTTTTCTGCCGGATTCAAGGAAGAAAGTCAGGAAGGCGCCGAAATGGAAAAGGCAATTGCCGACTTGCTGACCGACACTGACGCCGCTTTGATAGGACCCAATTGCATCGGCATACTCAACCGCTATCATCACAGCGTTTTCACCCGCCCGACGCCTAAAATGAGTCCTTCCGGCGTGGATATGATTTCGAGTTCGGGTAGCACAGCCCTGTATATCATCGAGGCAAGTATGCGTATGGGTTTGCGTTTCAATTCGATGTGGTCGATCGGAAATGCCGCGCAAATCACGGTGGAAGATGTGTTGGAATATATGGACATCCGGTTCGATCCGGCTGTTGATTCGAAAATCAAGCTGCTTTATATAGAGAGCATTAACAACCCCGATAAACTTTTGGAACATACCTCGTCGCTGATTCGCAAAGGCTGTCGCATTGCGGCAATCAAATCGGGATCATCGGCGTCGGGCAGGCGTGCCGCTGCGTCGCATACCGGCGCGATGGCGAGCTCCGATTCGGCGGTGGAGGCATTGTTTCGTAAGGCAGGCATCGTGCGTTGCTACAGTCGCGAAGAATTGGCTACCGTCGGTGCTATTTTTACACTTAAAGAGTTGAAAGGCAAAAATATAGCTATCGTTACACAGGCAGGAGGAGCCGCTGTGATGCTGACCGACGCTTTGGCAAAAGGCGGCATGGAAATTCCCTCTTTGGCAGATCATCCGATGGCGGCAGAACTGAAAGCACAACTCCTGCCCGGCTCGTCGGTCAATAATCCGATAGATATGTTGGGAACCGGCACGGCGCAACATTTGTCGTTGGCGATTGACTATTGCGAACAAAAATTTGAGATGATCGACGGCATTGCGGTGATTTACGGCAGTCCGGGACTGAACAAGGTCTATGAAGCTTATGAAGTCATCGACCGCAAAATGAAAACCTGCAAAAAACCCATATATCCGGTATTGCCCTCTGTCAGTTCGGCATGGGACGAAACCGATTTTTTTATCGAGAAAGGACACGTCAATTTCAGCGATGAGGTAGGATTAGCTAATGCATTGATATTGAGCTATAAAACGCATAATCCCTTGCCCTATTTGCCCGAATTGAAAGGCGTGGATGTGCCGCTCATCCGCCGCATTATCGACGATATTTCGGAATCGGGCTACCTGAAACCAAAAGACGTACAGGCATTGTTTCGTGCGGCTAACATACCGATGGTTAAAGAGTTAGTGTCCGATGATTGGGAGCAGGTCAGGGCGTTTGCCGAACAGACAGGTTTTCCGGTCGTCGCCAAAGTGGTGGGTCCGGTACACAAATCCGATATCGGCGGCGTTGTGTTGAATATCCGTTCCGAGAAACATTTGCAAATCGAATTTGAACGATTGCTGCAACTTCCTGATGCACAGTCGGTGATGATTCAGCCGATGTTGAAAGGCGCCGAATTGTTTGCGGGCGCCAAATACGAAGAAAAATTCGGACACATCGTCTTGTGCGGGCTGGGCGGTATATTTGTGGAAATTTTCAAAGACATTGCCTCCGGCTTGGCGCCGGTCGCCACCGAAGAAGCTTTGTCGATGATCCGTTCTTTGAGAGGTTATAAAGTGTTTCAGGGTGCTCGCGGACAAAAAGGCATCGACGAATATCAATTCGCCGAAATCATCGTCAGACTGTCTTCGTTGTTGCGTTTTGCCGTAGAAATAAAAGAGTTAGATATCAATCCCTTGTTGGCTACCGACAAGGGAATTATCGCAGTGGATGCGCGTATAAGAATAGAAAAATGAAAATAAAAAAACCGCTCTTATCGCTGCGTATTAAAAGTAAATGAGATTGTTAATGAAATATACTTATAAACGATAAGAACGGTGTACCTGAAATGACAGTGCAAAGATAATAAGTTTTATTGTAAAAAAGATTACAAAACCGATATTTTTGCAATATTTATAGATACACCGTTTGTTTTTAGTAATTTTTATTGATTGATAGGGTATAAAACATGTAACTTTGCAGAGAATTTTTATTTATATAGAACATGAAATACATCATTTTATCTCTCTGTTTGTGGATGTGCGCGGAATCTTGGGCTGCACAACCGACGAAAAACACAGTATCCGATCGCCAATATTGGGCAGATCTGGCTACGAAAATGGCTACGCCTGTCTTGGAAAATATGAGCAAAGGCGAATTAAAAAAGAATTTTGCAGTGGAATACAGTCCGACTTGGGACAACCGCAGCAAAGATGTCGCTTATTTGGAAGCTTTCGGACGCTTGATGGCGGGAATTGCGCCTTGGTTGGCTTTGCCCGACGACGACACGCCGGAAAGCAAACAGCGCGCACAGTTGCGCGAATGGGCGTTGAAAAGTTATGTGCACGCCGTCGATCCCGACAGTCCCGATTACCTGAAATGGCAGGGCGAAGGACAGGCTTTGGTGGACGCCGCTTACCTTGCTAACAGTTTTCTGCGGGCGCCGAAAGCCTTGTGGGAGCCTTTGGATGCAACAACCAAAGCGCGTTACATCAAAGAATTTTCTTCCTTGCGCACTGTCCGTCCGCCTTACAGCAACTGGCTCTTATTTCGGGCGATGGTCGAAACATTTTTAGTGTCCGTCGGCGCCGAATCCGATGGTTTTGCTTTGTCGGTGTCGATCCGCAAATTCAACGAATGGTATTTGGGCGACGGTTGGTATTCCGATGGCGACGAGTATTCTATGGACTACTACAACAGCTATGTGATTCATCCGATGCTGGTTGAAATTACAGAGATTTTGGAGCAGCATAAAATTCGCAGTACGATTTCGTTTGATTTGGCTTTGCGGCGGATGCAACGCTACAATGTTTTGTTGGAACGGCTGATTTCCCCCGAAGCGACCTATCCTGCGATGGGGAGGTCGATGACATACCGCATGGGCGCTTTTCAGACTTTGGCTTTGTCGGCTTGGCGCTACGGTTTGCCGTCGGTTTTGAGCAATGGGCAAGTGCGCAATGCGCTGACAGCAGTGATGAAACGTATGTTTGCCCATTCCGACAATTTCACCGACAAAAATTTTCTGCAATTAGGTTTTGTCGGACATCAGCCCGATTTGGCGGATTATTATACCAATGCAGGCAGTCTGTATATGACTTCGTTGGTATTTTTGCCCTTGGGATTGCCCGCCGACCACGAGTTTTGGACTGCGCCTGCCGAAGCTTGGACGTCGCAAAAAGCTTGGTTAGGCTTGCCTTTCAGAAAAGATTATCACGAATCGGTCAGGAGGTAAGTTTGACGCCGGAATAATGTAAAGTCAGAATTTTTTCTTCACGCAGACACCGTTTGATTTGATGGACGATGTGCATCGGCGTGTTTTTGTCGATTTTCAACACAGCAGTCATTTCGCCTCGCTCGTCGGGGTCGATGCTGTCTTTCCACGCTTGCAAGTGTTCCGGAAGCGACGTCAAATCAATAAATTCCGAATTGAATTGAATCTGATGCGGATCTTTTCCGACCATCACATAGAGCAGCAGCGAGCGTTCTTCCAATTTTTGCAAAGTTTTGGAAGTCGGCAATTCAAATTGTGTCATCACCGGCACCGTGCGGATATGCGTAACGATCATAAAGAAAAAGAGCAGGGTAAACACCATATCCGGCAGGGCGGAAGTATTTAACAGCGGTACTGTCTTGTATTTCGATGGTCGAAAGCGGCTCATAATCGGTCGGAGATTTCGGTTTCAAAAATATGTATGGGGCAGGCAGTGCGCAAAGCCTCTTTCCGCTCGTCGCTCAAACGGGAAAAATCGGTATGAAACAGTCGCTGCGCCGTTTCGTTGCGCAATTCATTGTAGGCGCCGTTGATTTCGCCCAAGACTGCAATATAGGTCTGATAGCTTGCCATTGAATCGGTTTCCAACTTGATGACATGCTTCGTTGCTACCGGACAGACGCCGATTTCCGGAATATCTATCGGTTCTTTTTCAGCTAAATAGGGGGAATTTTCGGGATTCTCAACAAACATTTTCACCAAATAACGCAGCATGGGCAAAGTAACGAGTTGGTCTTCGTAGTGCAAACTGTTATCGGCGTCGATGCGCACGACAAAGGTATTGCGCGAAAGAATATCGGTGCGTTGTCGGATCACATTGTCGGCGACGGGATCGCTCATTTTACGATAAATTCCTGTTTTAGAATCGAATGAGCTTGTAATCAGGAAAAACACCAGCAACAAAAAAGCAATATCTGCCGCTGCGCCGGAATTGATTTGCGGTATGTTGCCCCTGCGAAATTTCATCGCCGTTTATATTGAAGGATCATATCGGTCAATGTGATTGCGGAATCTTCCATTTCGCCCGTCAATTTTTCAATGCGGGTCAAGATGAAATTGTAAAAGAATTGCAGAATGACTGCCACGATCAAGCCGCCGACCGTCGTGATCAGCGCGAATTTCATTCCTCCGGCAACGATGCTCGGATTGATGTCGCCGAAAGCCTGAATCTCGTCGAAAGATTCGATCATCCCCATCACCGTTCCCAGAAAGCCCAAGCCGGGTGCGACGGCAATAAAGAGCGTGATCCACGAGAGATTTTTTTCTAACAATCCGACTTGTACGCTACCGTAAGCCGTGATTGCCTTGTCGATCGTTTCGCCGTCTTCGTTGATGCGCATCAATGCCTGATAGCAAAGCGACGCCACCGGACCACGTGTGTTCTGCGCCAAGCGTTTTGCGCCTTCGACGTCGCCTTGTTGCAAAAGCGCATCTATGTCGGCAAGCAGTTTTTTGGCATTGATACGTGACAGATAGATATAGATGATGCGCTCGACACAAAACGCCAAACCGATCACCAGCAACAGTGCCAGCACGCCCATAAAATAGGGATTGCCTTCGATAAATTTGGTTTTTATAATTTGAAATAAGCCCAGCTCGTTCTCCATAAATTGATTTATTTGAGGGCTTCCGAGCCACCGATGATGTCGAGCAGTTCGCTCGTAATGGCTTGTTGCCGCTGTTTGTTATATTGAATGGTCAGTTCGTCGAGTAAATCGCCCGCGTTGTCGGTAGCAATCTGCATTGCGACTACCCGCGCTGCCTGTTCTGCCGCCGCCGAATCTAACAAGACCGCAAACAATTTGCTGCGCAGGGTTTTGGGCAACAATGCCTGCAAGACGCTTGTCATATCCGGCTCGACAATGTATTCGGTCATCCGTTTTTCGTCAGCCTCTTGCAGATGTAGCTGTATCGGTAAATACTGTTCGGTGGTCGGAACTTGTACGCCGGCGCTTTTAAAATGATTGTAGAGCAATTCGACCTTGTCAATTTTCTTGTGCAAGAAATCGCTGACCAAAGTGTCGGTGATTTGTCGGGCGCCGTCGAAATCGGGCGCATCCATCAGGTCGGTATGTCCGCCTTTCAGCGGATTCGACAGGGCTAATTTGCGCACTTGATCTTCCACTTTTTTCCCTATGGGATAGATTTCAATATTTTCTTGTGCGAGGTGTTTATATTGTGCGAGACGGTCTTTCAACAGCTTGATGATATTGGAATTGAAGGCGCCGCACAAGCTCGAATTAGACGACAAAACCACGATTGCCACCCGCCGGATTTCGCGCACTTCCGCCAAATCGGATTCAAATTCGGACAAAGACGAGAGAAAAGATTGCAATATCTCGTTCAGTTTGTTTTGATAGGGCAAAAAATTCTCGATGCGTCCCTGCGCTTTGCGCAACTTGGCAGAGGCGACCATCTTCATTGCCGCAGTGATTTTCTGCGTAGATTTGACGGATGCAATGCGATTTTTTATTTCTTTTAACGATGACATTACCGGTAATTTTTAGACAGTTCTTCTGCCACTTTTTTCAATTTTTCTTCAGTTTCGCTATCTAAAACGCCTTTACGCAAGGGGATCAGCACATCGTCTTTGTGTTTTATTTCCAAAAGATTCAGAAATGCCGCCTCGAATTCGCGCACTTTATTGACGGGGACGTCGGCGAGCAATCCTTTGGTGCCGACATAGATGATGGCGATTTGTTTTTCGACAGGCAGGGGTTGGTATTGTGCCTGAATCAGCAATTCGGCATTTTTACGTCCTTTGTCCAAGGTAGCGCGGGTAACGGCGTCCATATCGCCGCCGAATTTGGTAAAAGCTTCCAATTCGCGGTATTGTGCCTGATCGGTTTTGAGCGTTCCTGCGACTTTTTTCATGGCTTTGATTTGCGCATTACCGCCCACGCGCGACACGGAGATTCCCACATTCACTGCCGGACGAATCCCTGCATTGAACAGACCTGTTTCCAAGAATATTTGTCCGTCGGTGATAGAGATCACATTGGTCGGAATATATGCCGACACGTCGCCTGCCTGAGTTTCGATGATGGGGAGGGCAGTCAGAGAGCCGCCGCCTTTCACTCGCGATTTCAAGACGTCGGGCAGGTCGTTCATTTGTGCTGCGACGCTGTCGTTGTTGATGATTTTTGCGGCACGTTCGAGCAGTCGTGAATGTAAATAAAAGATGTCGCCCGGATAGGCTTCGCGACCGGAGGGGCGGCGCAAGACCAAGGACACTTCGCGATAGGCGACTGCCTGTTTCGAGAGGTCGTCGTAGATGACCAATGCGTGGCGTCCGGTATCGCGGAAATATTCGCCGATAGCGGCGCCTGCAAAGGGTGCGTAGAATTGCAGGGCGGCGGGTTCGGAGGCGGTTGCCACGACAACGATGGTGTATGCCATTGCGCCGTATTCCTGCAAGGTATTGACGATATTGGCTACCGTCGAGCCTTTTTGTCCGATAGCCACATAGATGCAATAGACGGGGTCGCCTGCGTCGTAATTGGCTTTTTGGTTGATGATAGTATCTATGCCGATTGCCGTTTTGCCGGTTTGTCGGTCTCCGATGATCAGTTCTCGTTGTCCGCGTCCGATGGGGATCATGGCGTCGATAGGTTTCAGCCCGGTTTGCAGGGGTTGATTGACGGGTTGGCGATAGATGACGCCGGGCGCTTTACGTTCTAACGGCATTGCAATTTTTTCGCCGGTTATTTCGCCTTTGCCATCGACGGGTTGTCCGAGCGGATTGACCACCCGTCCCAGCATACCGTCGCCCATCGGGATGGATGCAATTTTGCCGGTACGTTTGACCGTATCGCCTTCTTTGACGGCGTCGGTAGCGCCGAAAAGCACTGCGCCGACATTGTCTTCTTCGAGGTTCATCACCACTGCCATTTCGCCGTTGTCGAACGTCAATAATTCGCCGGCTTCGGCATTGCTCAATCCGAAGATGCGCACTACGCCGTCGCTCACTTGCAACACTTTTCCTGTTTCTTCAAACTTCACGCGGGTATCGACGCCTTCCAATTTCATTCTCAGAATTTCGGAAACTTCGCTTGCCTTTATCGTACTCATAACTTATAATTCGTAATTTATTATTCTCAACTGTTCTTTGACACTTGCATCCAAACGTTGGTCTTCTATTTCCAAGACGAAACCGCCTATCAGATCTGCGTCTGTTTGCGTATGAAATTCTACTTGACTGTCTGTAACTTGTGCTATCACAGAGATCAGCGACTGTTTGGTTTTTTCGCTTGCCGGTTCGACGGTTGTCAGCTGCACAATCACTTGTCCTTTGGCTTTTCGATAGACTTCTCGATAGAGCCGTGCCACATTTTCTATCAGTTCGGCGCGTCCGTTATTGACGACCAAAGCGATTGCCTGTTGCATACATGCATCGTCGGTTGCGCTTGCGATGGACAGCAGATTGATTTTTTGATCGGAAGCCACTGTCGGGTTGCTCATGACTTTTCGCATTTCGGGATAGGTCTGAAAATTATCCAAAAGCGTCTGCATGCCGGTGTACAAAGTTGTTTCTTTGTGGTTTTCGGCAGCATAATCGTAAATTGCTTTGGCGTAACGATGTGATATGACTCCTACATTCATGCTGTCAATTATTTTGGGCTTCGGCGACCAATTTATCTACCAATTCCAACTGTGCCGACCGGTTGTCCAAGTTTTTCCTCAACACTTTTTCGGCGATATCCACCGAGAGCGTGGCGATTTGATGCTGTATTTCGCGCATCGCGTTTGCCTTGTCGCGTTGAATATGCGATTGTGCTTCTTCGATCAGTTTGCCGGCTTCCAATTGTGCTTTGTCTTTTGCCTCGCTGATGATTTTGTTGCGCAATTCGTTGGCTTCGTTGAGGATGCGCACTTGTTCGTCGCGGGCTTCATTCACGATTTTTTCGCCTTCGACTTTGATGTTTGCCAAGCGTTCATTGGCTTGTTTGGCAGATTCCAAAGATTGGTCAATATAGGCTTTCCGTTCATCCACCATTTTGACGATGACCGGAAAACCGTATTTTGCCAAGACGAAAAACACTATCCCGAAGGACAGCAACATCCAAAAAAGCAGACCAAGATCGGGTTTTAACAGATCCATATCTTCTTTTTATAATACGAATCCGCAAACTGCAATGGCGAACAATGCGCTCACTTCGACCAAAGCGGCGATGATGATCATGTTCATCCGAATATCGCCTGCTGCTTCCGGCTGGCGTGCAATACCTTCCATTGCCGACGAACCGATTCGTCCGATTCCCAAACCTGCACCGATCACTGCCAGACCTGCGCCCAGACCTGCGCCAAATTCCGCCAAACCGGTACCCACTGTTGTTTCTAATAATACTGATAGTAACATAATTTTTTTGTATTTAAATTTGTATTAATATATTGTCTAATCACTAATCACTTTTTCCGGTGCGCTTCCACCTGCGACAGTCCTATATAAATCGACGACAGCATGGTGAAAACATACGCCTGAATATAGGCAACCAAAAGTTCGACGCAATTACTGAAGATCGACAGGATCACCGAAAAGAGCGTCATTCCCGAATTGAGCGCTGCGCCCAGACTGACTGTCAAAAAGACGATACAGGTAAGTCCGAGCAACAATGCGTGTCCGGCTAACATACTTGCAAACAGACGAATCATCAGGGCGAAAGGTTTGGTGAAGATGCCCAAAAATTCCACTGCCGGCATAATCGGCAGGGGCAGTTTGAGCCACCAAGGCACTTCGGGCCAAAAGATTTCTTTCCAATATTCTTTGGTTGCAAACAGATTCACATAGAGGAAGGTGCATAACGCCAGCGTGCCGGTGATCGCGATATTGCCCGTTACGTTAGCGCCGCCGGGGAAGATCGGCACCAAGCCCAGCAGGTTGTTGAAGATGATAAAGAAAAACACCGTCAATAAATAGGGTGTATAGCGTTTGTAATTTTTTCCGATGCAGGGTTTGATAATGTCATCGACTACGCTCATCACCACCATTTCTACAAAGGCGACAAAACCTTTGGGTGACAGTTCTTGCGGCTTTCCTTCGCGTTTTCTGTACCAGCGGGCGCAAGATAAAATGATGATTATCAGTACCATAGAACTGAACAACAAGGATGCTGCATTTTTGGTCATTGAAAAATCGCAGGGGCGATATTCGTCGCCGTTTGCCAATGTTTCGATGATTTTTCCTTTATAGGTGCCATCTTCGGCGATCGAAAATCCGTGATAGGAGGCGTGTCCGTGATGCAGTTGTGCCGAAGAAAACACTTGCCAGCCGCTGTCTTTCCCTTTGACGATCACCGGCAGCGGGATAGAAATATGTCGCCCGCTCACCGTCGCGATATGCCATTCGTAGCTGTCGCTGATATGTTCGATGATGAGTTCTCTGACATTGAGTTCGGATGCATCGTTTGCATATCCGACTGCTGATGTTCCGAGCAATAACAGGAGGAGGATCCAAGCGTGTTTCATTGTCTTTTCAAGCGTTTTTCCGTCATTGTTATAAATATTGTAATGATCACTGTATAAACGCAATACATTGCTATTGCAAACAACATAAAGCGTTTCAATTCTATTTTAACCGCTACCGCATAGACAATCAGCGCCGCGACAAAGACGATCAAGCGCACCAATTTCAGCAGCATATAGAGCGACACGAACTGATTGGGGCGCATGGTCTGTTTGTTTTTATTGACGATCAAAACGGTTGATATGCCGTAAGCCATCAGGAAAATAAACAGTCCTGTCAGCCAGACGCGGGGTTCTATGTTTGAAAAGAGCTGCATTTTATTCTACACAAACAGTTATTTCATTGTTTTTTACTTCCACAAATCCGCCATTGACCGGCAAAACGGTATCTTGTCCGCCGGTGCGGTAAACGACTTGCCCTTTATTCAAGCCGGAAATGATGGGTGCGTGGTTTTCCAAAACGGTAAACAAGCCCTGCATACCGGGGAGTGTAACCAATTCGGCGTCTCCCTGATAAAGTTTCTTTTCCGGTGAGATAATATCTAATTTCATTGTTGAGCAGTCAGTTTCTTCCCTTTTTCTATGGCGTCTTCGATGGTGCCGACATTCAGGAATGCCTGTTCGGGCAGATAATCGACTTCGCCATCCATAATCATATTAAATCCTTTGACGGTATCTTCGATAGAGACCATCACGCCCTTCACGCCCGAAAAAGCTTCAGCCATAAAGAAAGGTTGCGAGAGAAAACGCTGTACGCGCCGCGCACGGTTCACCACCAATTTGTCGTCTTCCGAAAGTTCTTCCATACCGAGAATGGCGATGATGTCCTGCAATTCTTTATAGCGTTGCAAGAGCTGTTTGACACGTTGAGCGGTTTGATAATGTTCGTCGCCCAAAATGTTGGGGTCTAACACGCGCGAAGTAGAAGCCAAGGGATCGACTGCCGGATAAATTCCCAATTCCGAGATTTTGCGGTCGAGTACGGTGGTGGCGTCCAAGAAAGCGAAAGTCGTTGCGGGTGCAGGGTCGGTCAAGTCGTCGGCGGGGACATATACCGCTTGGATAGAGGTGATGGATCCGTTTTTGGTAGAAGTGATACGTTCCTGCATTTTACCCATTTCGGTTGCCAAGGTCGGTTGATAGCCTACGGCTGACGGCATACGTCCCAAGAGGGCGGACACTTCGGATCCGGCTTGTGTGAAACGGAAAATATTGTCGATAAAAAACAGGATATCGCGACCGCCTTCACCGCCCATATCGCGGAAAGCTTCGGCGATGGTCAGTCCCGACAGCGCTACCGAAGAACGCGCTCCGGGGGGTTCGTTCATCTGTCCGAAGACTAAGGTTGCCTGCGATTTTGCCAATTCGTCGTAATCTATTTTCGACAGATCCCATTCGCCGCGTTTCATGCCTTCTTCAAATTCTTTGCCGTAGCGGATGACGCCCGATTCGATCATTTCGCGCAACAGGTCGTTGCCTTCGCGGGTACGTTCTCCGACGCCGGCAAATACCGAAAAACCGTGATGTTTTTTGGCGATATTGTTGATCAATTCCATTATTAATACGGTTTTCCCGACGCCGGCGCCTCCAAAGAGACCGATTTTTCCGCCTTTCAAATAAGGCGCGAGCAGGTCAATCACTTTGATACCGGTGAAAAGTATTTCCGTCGAAGTGGCTAAATCTTCAAATTTCGGGGCTTCCCGATGGATGGGTTCGGCGCCTTCGTAGGACACGGCTTTCATGCCGTCGATGGTTTCTCCGATCACATTCAGCAGGCGACCTTTCACTTGATTGCCTACCGGCATCGAAATCGGATGACCGGAATTGTAGGCTTTCATACCGCGTGAGATGCCGTCGGTCGAATCCATTGCGACCGCACGCACCGTATCTTCGCCGATATGCTGTTGCACTTCTACGACCAATAGTTTCCCGTCGGCGCGTTTGATTTGCAGGGCTTCATGAATTTTCGGCATTTCACTGCCGTCTTCGTAAGCCACGTCCACTACCGGACCTATTATCTGCGAAACATATCCAAATATATTTGACATAAAATATTGTGATTTTTTCAAATTGCGGTGCAAAGATACAAATTCCTTTGCTTGTAGCCAAATTTTTCGGCAAATAAAAAACAGCAAAATGAAAAAAGGTCGAACTCACGTCCGACCCATTTTCCTGTTTTAATTCAAAAAAGTTAGTAATTATTTGTCTCTTTTATTTTGTATAGAATACTGTCTGTTTCGATTTTCTTTTCCTGCCATGCGGGCGACGACACTTTTGCCATCACGTTGCCTTTGGTCAGGAGGCTATCGGTCGGCTGAACGGGTTTTTCCGAAATCATCCGGTCGATGGCGCGTTCTTGTTGGTAGTGGGTATAAAATCCCATTCCGAAAGCCAGCAACAGCAATACGGAGGCGGCAATTTTCATCGCCGAATAGCTGTAGGTGCGCCATGCCGATTGCGGGAATGTCCATTGTCGGCGCGGGCGCAGACTGTGTTGTTGTTTTTCCCACGCAAACAGGGCGCGATATGCACAAAATTCGGCGGGCAAGTTGTCTGCTGCGAAAAATGCTCGCAGGCGGCGTTCTTCTTCGAGTGTCGTTTCGCCTTGCCAGTAGCGCTCTATCAGCTGTTTTACGGTTTCTTCTTTCATTTTTATTTTATACTTTCAATATTGTTTTTAGTTTTTGTCTTGCCCTGAACAAGCCTACTTTGACTTGGTCTTCCGTGATGTCTAACTGTTCGGCTATTTGTTTATAGGACAATTCTTCGATTTCTCGCAAGTGAAAAATGGTTCGTTGTTTTTCGGGCAAACCGGCGAGCGCGTTTTCTATTTGCTGCATTTGTTCTGCCTCTTCCATCCGCTCTTGTGCATCGTGAGCGACTTCGGGCAGGTCAAAATCTTCGTCGATGTCCGACTGTCGGTTGTCTTTCAAAGCCAACTTATCCAAAGCGATATTTCGGGTGGATCGGTAGCAATAGGCTTCCAAATTGTCGATTTTATCCCATTCTTCTTTTTTCTTCCAAATTTTAAATAACGCATCCTGAACCACGTCTTCCGCATCTTGTCGGTTCCCCATAATGCTGAAAGCCAAGCGAAATAACTTATCGACTATCGGCAATATTTTATTTCTGAATGTTTCCTGTTTCATGGCTCACTGTTTTAAAGACGGTTGATGTTTTCAAATGTTACACTTTTATTCAAAAATAAGTTGAGACAGGCGGTTTTCGTCGAAAATTTCATTGGCGACTGCCAATATTTGCGAGGTGGTGATGGCGTCAATTTTTTGATAGATTTCGGGCAGGGTGTCGCAGCGATTGCAATGCAGAAAGGTGCGTCCGATTCCCAAAGCGGTATTTTCTTTGTTGGCGTGGGCAATGCCTATTTGTCCTTTCAGCTGTTTGGCGGCGGCGGATAACTGGTTGGTTGTCAATCCGGTATCGCGCAGTTTTCGCAATTCTTTATGAATCAGGCGCAGGCATTGTTCGACCGAATCGGCGTCGCATCCGAAATAGATATGAAACAGACCGGTATCGCTGTATGAAGTCAGTCCCGATTCGACGGTATAGACCAAGCCTTGTTTCTCGCGCAACGAGATATTCAGACGACTGTTCATTCCCGGACCGCCCAGCAGGTTGTTCAGCAGGTAGAGCGCCATGCGGTTTTTGTCGTGTATCGTATAAGCCCGCCCGCCGACGATGACATGCGACTGGTGCAGACCGCGATCGGTGCGTTGTTGTTTTGCCGGAACGGGTAGGGGAGTGGTGCGCAACCTGTTCGCTGTCGGCGCCGCAGATTCGTGTACAAAATATTTATTTGCTTGGCGATAGATTTTGTTGAAAGGCATTTGTCCGTGATAGAAGAAAATCATATTGTCGGGACGGTAAAAAGTCTGTGTAAAGCCTTGGCAGGTTTCCGTAGTGAAGGTCAGCAGGCTGCTTTCCGTTCCCAGAATCGAATGTCCGTAGTCGGAGCCTTGAAAAATCAGATTTTCAAATTCGTCTAAAATCAGTTCGGAGGGGTTGTCTTCGTAGGAGCGGATCTCGTCGATCACTACTTCGCGTTCTTTGTCCATTTCGGCGGCAGGAAAATCGGCGTGAAAGACTAAATCGCCCAACAATTCTATTGCCCGTTCCGAATCTTGCGACAGGCAAACGGCATAGACGAAAGTTTCTTCTTTGGTTGTATAGGCGTTCAGTTCGCCGCCCACCGTTTCCATACGGTTAAGGATGTGCCAAGCCTTGCGTTTTTTTGTTCCTTTAAAAAGTCCATGTTCGACGAAATGCGCCAGACCGAAACAATCCGCCGCCTCGTCGCGCGTTCCCGCCCTCACCGCAAAGCCGCAACAGGCAATCGGCGATTCCGACGACGCCACCACCAAACGCAAACCCGAAGGCAAACAAGCTGTATGAATCATCATTATTTTTGTTTTAGGGGGACAAAGGTACGAAAAAATAGTGATTAGTGGTGAGTGGTGAGTGATTAGTGGGGGCGCCGTCATCCCGCGCTTGACGCGGGATCCCCTGAAAAAACTTCATTTTCACCTCATCAACAGTTCCCTTAGTAGCCAAGGAAAAAAACATCCCAACAACCCAAACCCTTATTTTAAAAAATGAATATCGGATATGTTATACAAACCGACCCTGAAAGGGTCGTATCAATAGCGCAGGGCAACGCTCTGTGGAAATATGTGGCATGCCATCCTGTAAGCCCTGAAAGGGCGTAGTCCTTTCGATTGCGCCCTTTCAGGGCTTGGTTTTGTAACATCCGACAAGTTCGTAGGGCGTTGCCCTACGCTATTGA
>JAISUM010000073.1 GCA_031272095.1 Candidatus Symbiothrix sp.
CAAAGACGAATACGAGTACGATTCCAACAGCCTGACCGAATGGTCTTATGATTGGGAAAACGATACGTGGAAGTTGGGATACAGTATACGGGATGAGTATGAATTTTACGACGACGGGAAAATAAAAACTGCTATGCGTTATCAGGCGAATAAAAACACTGAATTTTTCCTTATCGGTAAATTCGAATATGAGTATGACGAGGCAGGACGCACAGTTACTGAAGAGTATTGGTATTGGAGTTCTAATAGTAACAGTTTCGTCGGGTCGGAAAGAACGGAATACACATACGACGGACAAGGTCGTTTGATTTCCGAAAAAACTTATAGCGGTTCTTCGACCTCCGGTGGCGTGATAACTTGGAAACAACCTTCGGGAAATACATTTGTCTATGACGCGCAGGGTAATCCTATCGAACAGGTATATATGCGGGAGTTTGATTTTACAATTAGCACTTGGACTGAAAACGGAACGACTGTAACGTTCAATCCTCCATTAAAGTTTACGCCATATTTGCCATCTTATTCTTACAATCGAACATTCGACTCGAAAAACCGCGTAAAACGGAGTGATGAACGAAGTTATGATTATGAAATCATCGACCTCAACGGAAATACATCGCAAAGTGTTTCCGGTTTGTATTCCGTTGATTATTATTACAGGGACGAAACCGCCATTTCGGAACTTTCCGCCCCTTCCGCCCGCCCTGTTGCCTTCTACAATCTTCAGGTCAGACGCTTGCCAAAGAGCCTGCTTCGGGGATTTATATCGTTAAATACGACGACGGTACGGCGAAGAAGGTGCTGAAGAAGGAGTAATCAAGGCGGCGGCTTTTTTGTTTGGTAATTGAAAAGTATTTCGTAACTTTGCCAAATAAATTTTATAACAAAATGAACGTAGGCGACAAAATACCCGATGTACTTGGTACAGACCAGGACGGGAAAGAAGTACGGGCAAGCGATTACAAGGGACGCAAAATAGCCCTCTACTTTTATCCGAAAGACAACACAAGCGGCTGTACGGCAGAGGCTTGCAGTTTGCGCGACGGATACGGTGAACTGCAACGTGCAGGATATGAGGTTATTGGCGTCAGCAAAGACAGCGCCAAATCGCATCAAGGATTTATTGCAAAACACGCTCTGCCGTTTCGTCTGATTGCCGATACCGACACGAAGTTGCAGCAACTGTTCGGTGTTTGGGCAGAAAAAAGTTTGTACGGTCGCAAATATATGGGAACATTGCGGCAGACTTTCCTCATTGACGAAAACGGCGTGGTAGAGCGTATCCTGACAAAAGTGGATACTGCCAAAAGCGCAGCGCAGATTTTGGGCAGGTAAATACGTAATCACTAATCACTAATCACTAATCACTAATCACTGACCACTAATCACTATTTCGCTTTTTCCGGAGGCATAGATTATTTTCACAATACAGATGCCGGAAGTGGGTGGGGTATGCAATCGGATTCCTTGCAAATTATAAAATTCTCGGCTGACTTCTTTGTCGTAAACCACTGTTTTCGAGCCGTTTTCCACATCTGAATTGCCAACGCCGATAGAGGAACGCAACACCTGATCGACGCCTTTATAGCTGACCAAAGCCTCAAACGGTTTCAATGCTTGCGACAATCTGTCGGCAGGATGATCGTATCCGCCAACGATACCGAAATTGTTTTCAGCATACAATCCATACTGATAATAAGCTTTTGCGCCCGAAAAAGACGACAGATCGGCAACATAAGGGTTGGCAAGCAATCGGTAGCCGTCGGCAACAGACGTCGTCCCGCTACTGTTCAATTTCGGATTTGCCGTTGACGTGAAAGTTACTTCCACCTCGCCCGTTACAAACGGATCGGACGGAAATTCCACCACATAAGCATGGTCTTTTTCGATGGTGTCCGTAAATTTGAAACGGTCGGCTACACCATCATAATATGCTACAAAAAAATTAGCATCAGACCTTCCGCCATTGGTGAAACCGGTATCGACTTCTTTATCCACATCGCCGTCATAAACGATGCCTACCCGCACAATGCCGTTCTGTCGGATGCTGACATCGGCTATTTCAAACGGAAAACCAATGGGATACCACTTATCGACTTCAAATTTTTTGACCACTTTCACCACTCCATTGACAGGCGTAAAATTGCTTGCATCGGTCAGTTGTCCTGTCCCTGAATGGTCGTCGGAATAGAAAATGACGTCGCCGTGAGCATTGTCGCCGGCAGATTGATAAGTCGATGCTGCAACTGTTTGTCCCGCCGGAATTTTCAATGCCGGATGCGTAAAAACCAAAGTCGGCACATATTCGAGAGTACCATTTTCGAGCGACGCAAAACGGATCTGGCAGTTGCCCGCCACAGGCGCATATAGTCGAAACGACACATCTTCGTCATTAGAGGCAGCTGTCAGCAATTCGTCGCTCAATAGAATATTTTTCACCGTATTTTCACCGGCAATCAGGGTCGTTTGCGGCATAGCAGGCGTCAGCAGACAGGTCGCAGAGGGCGAAGTGTGTTGCGTCGGCTCGTTTTTGCCGTGCAAAGTAGCAGCATCCCAATGCTCCGGTTGTGGATAGACATTCAGCGCATAATTGTTTGTCCACAGATTGACGCCTGCATGGTATAAGCGTAAAGTCGCTTTTTTATAATCTGCCGGAAAATCTGCTTTGTTGAACTTTAAATAGGTATGACGTTGCGTTTGCGCTCCATTGTTTCTGATATACAAGTCTTTATCCGAATAGTGCAGCGGTTCGGTATAAGGATGGGCGACCTTCGACGGATTGTCGGGATCCGGCTGACTGCCATCATAGATATACGTATCTTCCGACGCAGGCACAACATTTTCAGGATAGGCATAGATGACAATATTTTGGTCGTCCGTAACCGGAATGGTCAAACTACCCGACGAAACATCTATACAGGCGCCATTGACCATCGCTCTGACAATACGTCGTCCCTGATTAACGGTAAATCCGACAGTGATATTTTCACCGTAAATGACTGCGCCTGCCGGATTGGCGGTTGTCAGTGTTACGCCGGTGGTCGATAATTGCACATTACATATTTTGAAATAAGCCTGATAGGGCGGAATGGTCGTTTCGGTGCTTGTCGGCACAAAGAGCGGATTCGTTCCCGTTTTTGATAAAAGATAGGCCTGTCCGGCAGCCAGCGTGTTATTGGTATAAGTCGTCGTTCCGGCTAATTTATTGTCGGCAGGCGGCATTGCAGTCGAAGAATAATCCGGCACAAACGCATAAGTCTTATTGGCAGTCCCTTTGATCACAACCGGCGTATTGGCAGGTATCACGCCGGATGTCAGTGCCGTCAGCCCGCTGACACCGACGTTGAAACTTGTCGCTTTGTACGCCGTTATTCCGGATGGGATGGTCAGGGCTTTCGGATAATGCAGCGTAGCATAGCCTGTCGCACTGACCGTTACATTCGGCAGAAAAGCGCTGATATTGCCGTCGGTAATGTCGTACCATTGATGCAACGAGGTGATCAGCGGCTTGGGCAATTGCAATGCGGCGATATTTGAGCGCGTTGCAGCAATATTGTTCGCATCAAATTTATACGCCTCAAAAAAATCGGTAAAATCATAGCCCGAAACGCGACAAACCTCTTCCATATAGCTTTGTTCGATATATCCGGCGCTTTGCACATGCTTGACGCGCAAGGCTTCATAAAGATCTTTATAGAAATCGGGCATCCCCAGCACGTCCTCGCAGATCAGTTTGATTTGCCAGTAGATCGCCAAATTTTCCCAAAGATCGTGCGAATAGGCATAGTCGCCGTTGATGATATTGGCTTTTGCTTTGGTATAAATATCATTGTCCATCAGACGCGAAGTTTTGTTCCAAGTCTGCATTGCATACATTGACATGATATTCGTCGCCACTTCGGTTACTCTGAACGCGGGCATCTCAAAGGCGTGTCCGACTTCGTGAGCCGGTCCCCAACCGTTGTCTAACTTTTCAACAGCGGTCAGATTGCTCCCGCTTCCTGTGGTTTGAAGCGTCAGGACAGCACTCACGGTATTGTTGTTGTAACCGGCATAATAATCGGCAGAGAGCATTGTGCCGGGGGTAGCGTCGGCTTTGGTTACAAAATAAAGCCGATTGATGGGCATCCGGTTGTATTTCACTAATCCAGTCCATACACATTCGTTATAGATCATTCGGTCTATCGTGTTGATCAGCGATATGCCGTAGTTTTTGATTTCGTAAGTTTTTTTTCCACATTCCTGATATTTAGATTTTTTGAAACACATCACTACATAATCGCCTTTCACATCCCAATGGTCATAAGTTGCAAAATCGCGTCGCGCTTTCCATTCGGCGTCGGTATGAGCATGCTTGTTTTTATCGTAATAGCCATTCACGCGCCCTGTGGCAAAATGAATACGAACAGGCGCCTCTTGCCCCGTTTGCGTTTGATAGACAACATAAATCAAGCCTTTGTGAGGTGCGACGATGGTGTTTCGTCCGGTGAAAAGCGCATAATTATTGCCCTGAATAGATTTTTCTTTGTTGTTTTCCGCTTGCAATTCGTCGTAGTCGCGCTGGATGTCGATACTGACGGACTGCCCATGCGTATTGCCAACAAACACTTCCAGCACATCGCCCTTGTGGACATAGATACCGGTAGGATTGTCGCGTCGTCCGTTCCGAAGTCGCATCTTGGTGCGTGCCTGCACGTTTTCGGGATCTTCGGCGTCGTCGTAGTCCTGTATGCGAAATTCTTTTTCATAAGTCGAGTAATTGTTATAGAAAAGTTTGCTTGCTATATCTTTATAAATTCCTGACGGCAAAGCATTTATGTCTGAAAGCGAGACGCCGCTTTTCAATTCGGAGCAGGAAGTATCGGTAAAAACGTCCGGTACATCGAAACTTCTAAATTCCAATACCGGCACATAATCAGGATTGCCGTTTTCTTTTGAATAGATATAGTTGGTGGTATAATTTGCACTTCTTGCTTCCGAAGTCGCTAACTGAATATCAATCTGTTTGCCTGCAATAGAGGCAGTCAGTAAAGACGAAACATCGATATAGACCACCGTGCCGTCGGCGGTGTTTTTCGGACTGATGCGGGCGCTTGATTGCCCGATCAGCGTACCGGTGAGCGCTGTCTGTTGAGAAACTTCGCCGCTGTTGGCAAAGGTCAAATTGCTCCAATCCGGCATTGCCGCCACGACAGGCAGGACGGTGCGGGCTTGAACATAACTTTCAGGCGTGTTGTTGCCGCCTTTATGCACATAGCGCAACAAAAGCAACCCGTCTGTCTGCGTAAAATCACTCGGAATGTTAAACCGCAAATACGCACGACGGGTATGGGGATTGGTCGTCAGCCCATCAAAATTGAGTTGCCCCGCATTGTGGTTTGGCGTCAATACACCCTCCTGAATATAAGTATCCTCACTTACAGGAATGGTAATTACCGCATTAGCTGCACTCTCCGCAGCATAAAAATTGGTTTCGCACAAACAGATTGCCAACGAAACCATCAAAAAAAATAATCTTCTCATATTAATTATATTTATAAAAAAACTTACTATATATTGCATAAAAAAACCTGCGAGAAAATATCCCGCAGGCGATTTATTGTTTGATGATTTTTTCTGCTTTTTCGCCGATTTTCATAATATACATACCCGGAAGCAAGTCGGATACGGGGATGGATTCGGTTGATTGTGAAAGGTTTAGCTGTTTCACAATTTGACCTGTGGTATTGGCAATCGTGAGCCGTGATGCGCCTTCGGGAACTCTCACATAGAGCCGATCTCCGACCGGATTGGGATAGGCTAACTTGCTTGGTGCGGCAGTGATCGTTTGGATGCCCGACGTCGTTTCTGCAAACACAAAATTGACCGGATTGCCGGAGTCATTGTTGACGCTGTATGCGCCGACGTCCGTGCCATAGCCGCCAAAATCGTTGATGTAGCCGCCGTTCATCGTATTGTCCCAGATCTGAAATTTGCCGACATAAGCGGCTGTCGAGCCGGTATAATAGCGAAACGCGAAGGAATTGCCGCTCCCGCTCGGCGCCAAAATATAGCGCACGGTGGTAGAGGTTGAGCTGTCGTAAGCGCCGGCATTGTATTTCAGTTCGTAGCCGTCGATATCCGCAATTTTGAAATTATCGGAATCGCCAACAAACTTCCACCGCTGATTGGTGGCGGAAGTATTGGGGGTTTGCGTAACATTGGCGTTCAAGCCGTTGCTTGTCCAAATATTGTTTTCCACGCCGGTGGTTTTCGTGGTATTACGCACAAATTGCACATAATACCACGAGTTTGTATTGCCGTTGCTGAAAGTTACCGGCGCCTCAATAGCGACATCGGGGGGACCGCTATTGACGCCGTAAGAATTGGTTTCCAAAGCCGGATGTTCAATAGGTTCAGGCAGAGCTGCCTCCCGCGTTTTATCGACTACTTGGAAAATGTCTCCGGCATTGGTAGCGACTTGAATGACGCCTTGTGCCGCATCCAAAACCGTGAATGGCACGGGCGTATTATCCATATAAACCACTTGCAGATTGGCAGAGGCGATACCGGTTTGCAGCTTACAGACGCCGCCTTTTTCGCTTTGCACCTGAATAAATACAGTGCGTCCGGCTTTACGAGTAGCGCTGATCAAGAAAGCGCCGTTGGCACGCAAGTCGATAAAAGAGGCGTCGCTCCATGTGCTTGGCATTGCCGGAAAAACGCGGATTTTTTCGCCCCAGTCTTGCAAAAACAATTCATGGATACTTGATGCGCCTGCCATAGGCGTTTCAAAAACAGGACCGGTTTCGCCATAGAGCGTATTGGCATTGATATACGAATTCAGAAATGTCTGCAGTTGCGACAAAGCGCCTGCTCCGTCGCCTTTGCTTGCCAGCATTGCCGCTTTTCCGGTGTAGCTGTAGCCCTGATTGCCGTTCCAACGGCTCAAACTGGTGGTCATCACTGCGTTTTCCGCAGGATTTTCCCAATCTACCAAATGGAAAGGATAAATCATAAACAGGTGCGAATAGTGGCGGTGCGTGGTTCCACCCGAGGGAATCGCCACTGTTGAGCTGATTTTATAGCCATTGGCGTCTGTGGGATAATCCACGAGGTTGTCGAGAAAATCTTGCCAGTCGGCGCGTTTCGGATCGTTCAGACTGTATTGCGTATCAATTTCCAACAATGTTTTCAAGCCCCAGCGCAAAATGGCGAGGTCGTAATTGGCATTGGCGCCGATGTTTGTTGATTGGTATTCGGGCGAGGCGGTCGGCGGCAGGTTCCATTTGCCATTGCTGTCTTTGCCTGTGCGAATATGGAAATAGAGATTGATAGCGTCTTTCAGCAAGGGGAAAAATCGCGTAGTCATCTCCGTCTCGTCGGCATTGTAGGCGCAGTATTGCCAATAATAGAACAAGAGCCACGTCAGATTACCTACTTCATATTGATTGGTGGCGACGGTTGCCGGGTCTAATGGCGCGAGAAAATCGTAGGTGGCTGTTCGCGCGAAACAGATAGCATCTGTCCAAGTGGCTTGCGATGAAATATCTGTTACGTTGCGATGCAGATTGTCTTTGTAAGTATTCAAAGCCTCCCAGAGCGGCTCGGTGAGCTGTCCCTGATTTGCCCGCACTTGCCATGAATAGGTCAGCTGCAAATTCAAGTTGATCCAGATTGCCGTCCAAGGCGTATTGTAGGTAGCCCAAGGTCCTTGCAAATCCACGATAGGTTTCCCCGGACGGGTTGCCGATGCAAATTTGTAAAGCTGTATCCAGTAGAAGGATTCCATTTTGGTATTCGGGAACGACATAAAACTCTTCGGATAGAGGGCGTGCCACCAATCCGTATGCGCAGTTTCCATCGTATTGGAGGCAGTTGCAAACCCTTCGTCAATCGTCGCTTTGGCAGATGCAATGGCAGCTTCTTCGGTCGTTTCCTGTGCAATGGTAGCGATGATGCGGCGTGTAGAGCCGGTTTTCACTTGTTTCCAAGCTACCACATAGACTTTTCCGATCGGACCGTTAGCGGCGGTGCCGTCGCTGCCGAGCGCTGTTACCAATTTTTGAATTGTCAGATGATAATCGCCATCCGTTTTGGTCGTCGCTGCCGGATTGGAATTATTGCTGCTGTCGAGATAGCCCGCCGGAACACCGGTGCTACCGTTGCGCACATAGCGCGGGCTGATGGCTTTTTGCGCCACAAAATTCCAAGTATAATCGACTTCGTCGCCGGTAGCGTCGCTTTCAAACACAATATAGTTTTTCAATGCATGAACGTATGTTTTGAAATTGATGTCACCTTTGGCAGTGGTGAATTTCCCGCTTGTAATGGCGTCGTAGAGCGACAGTCGCATCCTTTCGTTAGTAACTGCGCCCTTTGTTGTCAGCGTAAAATAGCCGATGGGCAAACGCGCCGAATGGTAGAGGTTGTAACCCGGACGCACTTCGGTTACATCACTGCGACCTGCATTGAAACGATAGACCGAGTAGGAAGTGGCGGTTGCATATTTATACATATTCACGCCCAGCAAGCCGTTACCCATAATCGCGCCGCCGTTATAGCCGGGCATATTGCCTTTGCTGTAATTTTGATTGGTGGTCGGATCGACTTTCAGTTCTGTCCAATACATATCGTGTTGCGCCAAAAACTTTTTCCAATCAATATCCGTAGCGGATGCCAAAGTCGGCGTATAAGGCACTACGTCATTGAGTGTAACGGTCAGGGTCAAATTCGAGGTTACAGTGCCTGACGAAACGGTATAAGTCGTAGCATTGACGGAGACGACAGGCAGTTCGACGCCATTTTTATAGACGGCGACCACTTTGTCGGCAGGCGCGGTGAGCGTAAAAGTCAGTTCTTCGCCCAGCGTTACCGGATATGCGCCGTCGTGCGTTGCGTCGGGGGCGACAGCTACGCCGTTTGCTTCTACATTGCTGATCGTGGCGCCGGTCGGAATTACGATGCTGAGATAGCGCGTCAAGTCTGTTTCGTCGGTTTCATAAGGTCCGATGTCGATGATTCCCATCACGCGAGTGTTGCCGGCAAAATCGGTAGCAGGGATGAGAGAAGATATACCGGAAGTGGTTCCTCCATTGATGCCTGCGAACCCCGGCGGCGGCGTAAAGTCGCCCGATGCCGCATTGTTAAAACAGTCGGCTACGGTTTTGTCGGTAGCGCAATTGGTAGCGGTGCCGCTATTGGAACGCAAACTGCCGTAATAGCTGTTATACACTCTGAAACGATCGAGTTCGCCGGTATTCGTATCAAAATCACAACCACCCGAATTGTTCAAAGCGATGGTGTTATAGATATTGACTGCCGTCGGTTTGGTACTACCGTTCAGTATCGCGATGGCGCCGCCTCTGTTGGTTGCGGAATTGTTGTAAAAAGCGCAATTCACCACATTGACGACGGTTTCATTGCCGGAGAGCCACATCACGCCGCCGTTTTTGGAGGCAGACAATCCGCATTGGTTATCCACAAAAATACACTGTATAAAGTCAGCCGAGCCGCTCAAAGACATGGCACCGCCGTTGTCGGCAATCCGCATCCCTTTGACCAAGCAATTGCGCATCGTGAATGCGCCGCCGCCTTCAATAGCGCGTCCGCTGTTAGTCGAAGTGCTTCCGATAAAGGTAAGTCCTTCGATGACAACCGCTTGCGCGCCTACGCTGAGTACGCCGCCGTTGATGGTGATAGTCGCCCCCGCTGTCGCCGCTTTGAGCGTTAGCGCGTGCGAAAAAGTTACTGCGCTCGTGGTAGTGATATTACCCGATACGAGAATTTCATTAACGGAAGCGTTGGCTGCGGCTGCCCGCAATTCGCTTTCGTTGGTTACTGTTTGCGAGCCTGTTTGCGCAAACAAATGCCCTTGACAGCACCATAGCGCTGTCAAGACTAACAATGAGGAGATTAACTTTCTCATAATTTTGAATTATTTAATTATTTAATTATTATTCTATCGTACCCAAATTGGTAACTTGCGCAGCAGTCAACGCACTGTCCCAAATCGCTACTTCGGCAATATGGATATCGTCGTCTTCGCTGTTATCGTCGATAAACAGCCATACGCCATTCGGGTCGAGCGCCCAGCGGCTATCGACGGTAATTCCGCTTCCGGCTTTTATTTCCACACCATTGAGATAAGAAGTCGGGACGCCGTTTTTCACTACTAAAACATAACGATTCCAAGTATCGGCAACCACGCTGCCGCCATAGCCAAAACCGGTAGCCGACAGCCCGATAGTGCCATCTTTCTTGATGAAAATATCGCCGTCGTCCGTATTGGCAAGCGTCGTTTGTATCAAACAATAGTAACTGTTGGTCAGCCGCGCATTGAAATCAATCATCAAAGTATAATCATTTACTTTGGTTCCGCCGTTTGCAGCGATGTTGTGAATCATCTTAAACCCGCTGTTCTTGGGAACATATATTGCGCCATTGTCAGCGCTTGGTCCTGCTTCGGCAACGATATTCGCTTCGGCAGCAGTGGCTTTTTCAACAGGAGGTTTAGCGGCTGTAGCCGGAATCAGCGCTTCGCCAACTTCGGCTTTCAGCAAATCGTCGGCGTCGTCGAACAGCCACGAGCCTGTACGGGCAGGCGGCTGATTGGCTGGATCGTTATCTGCCTCCGTCTTAAACGGTAGCGTAATCGGCGTCGAAGTGTTGTCGTAAGAATCGTAAGCAATCACTTCCGCTATATAGTTGGTATTTGCCGACAATCCGGTAACTTCTGCCGATAAAGTGGCTGGCATAGCGCTGTTTTTGTAGAACTGCGAGAAAATCTTTTTAGTCTGCGCCACCGTGCCGTTGGTCGTTTTGATATTCACGAAATAGCGGAACACATAATCGTTGTCGGTTGCCTGCGGGAAAGTTACCGTGCAGGAACTGAACGTAATATTGCTTACCGTCGGAACGGCGTCGGATGCAAATACCGGTGCCGGTAAACCGTCGCGCAGCACAGCGTTGGGGTATGTCGGCGTTTCGTCGGCGTCGCGTTTATCGGCGTAAGCAAACATTGTTCCGTCGTGGGGCGCACGCAACAGCCAACGCGATTCGGGGTGCATTTCTTCGTTGCGATAGGTATCCCAACGTTCAATTTCCACGTCGCCATTGTATTTTACATTTAAAATATAGCCTTCGGTAATGTTGTTGTAACCGGTCGGGTGGATGCCTTCATCGACACAGGGACTGTTGATTTCGCTGTAAGTCGTACTGCCGGTATTGAGGGCGGTATAGAAATTTTGCCGCGACGAATTTTGATTTACTCCCTGATGAATAGAGCGCGGATCGCCGATAGGGAAATGACTGTGTCCTCCAAAAATAACCACTTGCGGATACTGATTCAAAATCGGATTCAGCGTTTTCATACTCCACGAGGGCCACGACGAGCCGTCGCCTTCACCGCCAACGCCGCCAACATTAGGCCACGAACTGTAACAGGTATATTTGGGCGGGACGTGAGTGAATACAAAAATCGGTTTACCCGGACATTCGGCTGCGGCTTTGGCAAGCCAGTTGCGCAAAGTGTCCTGAACGGCTTGCGGATAACTGTTTGTTCCGTTAGACGGGGTGACATCGTCGCAGTTGCTGCTACCGCGCTGACTGATAGTGATAAACGGATAACCCTGAATAACAATATATTGGTCGAGCGGTTGCCCCAGCACGTTGTAATTAGTTATGGCTGATGTAGTAGAAAAATGGTCGTGGTTGCCCATCATATATACTTTCCGAACAGATGACGGAACGTAAGCGGTCGCGTTTAATACCGCTTTAAATTGATCATATTGCGTTGTAGTGCCGCCGTCGGTCAGGTCGCCTACAATAAATATGGCTTCCAAAGGCTGTTTGGTCGTAAGATTTCTCAAAGCTTTCGGCACTTTCTTTGCGGGTCCATCGCCCTGTGTATTTCCAAAGTGCGTATCGGAAATCACGGCAAACGAAAAACGGACGTCGTTGGTAAACGAAAACGAATAGGTCTTGTCCTGATCGGGGCGGTCTGCCTGCATCACCTCCTTATAATTTTCCGCATAAGCGGTATATTGCAGCGAATCGCCTGCGTGATACGAAAATGAGCCTGCTTGCGAACTGCGCAAAGCGGAACTTTTCGATGGACGTGTTCCAACCGATTGTGTCAGAACGATTTGCGATCCGGAGATATGGGCTGCCTGATTCAAAAATTTGATAGATTGGGATACTTTTCCGACTTCTACTTTCAACAGCAAAGCGCCGGTCAGTCCCGATTTGATAGAGAAGGTATGCACGCCCGGATTCAAATTGACGCTCTGCGATTTCAATATTGCTCCGTCCAAATTATACAGCGATAATTTGACAAGCGCCGACGCTGCTACCGAAACATCCACCAATGTTTTGCGGTTGGCGGAATCAAATACTACTTTGCCGATTTTGAGGCTTTCCGCCGTCGGAGCGGAGATTCCCGCACCCGAATCGTGCAAAGTCAATGTGAAAGGCGCTTGCGTAATCGTCGTATCACAAGCACGATCAACATTATATACCACTACTTTTTGCAAAGGCTGATTGTCGCCTTCAAAGGTCAGCGTAATATCGGAAGCCGAAATTTTTGTTGCTCCGAAAGACATTAATAACGCTGAAATCAACAACTTATGTGTCATTCTCATAATAATTATATAACAATTAATTTAGTAAATCTGACATTTTGTTCGGAGAAAATAGAATGTGTTTTTCTCGTTTTCAGGTGCAAAAATACTACAAATAATTGAAATCCGAAAATAATAATCATTTTTTTTTCCCGTAAGCTACTTTTATTTGAGATTTTTCGTACCTTTGCAAGGTCGTCAAGAAATGGCAATTACACATACAACATATTTATTATGAGACTTATTATACAGAAAGACTACGCATCACTTTCAAAATGGGCGGCGCACTATGTAGCGTCCAAAATCAAGCAATCTAATCCGTCGGCAAGTCGTCCGTTTGTGTTGGGTTTGCCCACCGGTTCTTCGCCATTGGGCATGTATCAAAATTTGATTGAACTACACAGGCAACAGCTTGTTTCGTTTCGTCATGTCGTTACTTTTAACATGGATGAATATGTCGGTTTGCCCGAAGATCATCCGGAAAGTTATCATTCATTTATGTGGAACAATTTTTTCAAGCACATTGATATTTTGCCTGAAAACATCCACATTTTAAATGGCAATGCCACCGACCTCGCAGCCGAATGTGCGCAATACGAGGCAGCTATTCGGGCAGCGGGCGGCATTGATTTGTTTTTGGGCGGCGTCGGAGCCGACGGACATATCGCGTTCAACGAGCCCGGATCGTCGTTAGCATCGCGTACCCGTGTCAAATCGCTGACCACCGACACTATTATTCTCAATTCGCGATTTTTTAACAACGACGTCAATCAGGTGCCGAAAACCGCTTTGACCGTCGGCGTGGCAACCGTTACAGACGCAAAAGAAGTGCTGATCCTCGTCAACGGACACAACAAAGCGCAGGCATTGGCGCAAGCCGTCGAAGGTGCTATCAGTCAAAAATGGACGATCACCGCGCTGCAACAGCATCCGCACAGCATTATTGTCTGCGACGAAGCCGCTTGTGAAGAATTACGTGTCGGCACTTATCGCTATTTCAAAGACATCGAAAAGGACAATCTGAATTATCTTAATTTACTCACCAAATAAACTAAAAACAGAACAATGAATACATTTGAAAAACGTTTTGAAAATCTTCCGGTTTCAATTTTTAATGAAGTGGAAATCGCAGCCGATTTGGTCGCCCGACAGGTAGCCAAACTGATCAAAGAGAAAGAACAACATGGTCAAAAATGCGTTTTGGGCTTGATGGGAGGCTCTACGGCAGTCGGCGTATATGAAAAATTGGTCGAAATTCATCAAAAAGAAAAATTGAGTTTCAAAAATGTGATCGTATTTAATATTGACGAATATTATCCGCTGTCGCCGGATGAACTGCAAAGTCGCTATCGTTTTCTGTACGAATATCTGTTCAACGAAGTAGATATTTTGCCGGAAAACATCCACCTGATTCCGGGCGATCTGAATAGAAACGACGTCGCCACTTTCTGTCAGGAATACGAAAACCTGATTGCCGAAGTCGGCGGCATTGATTTGCAACTGCTCGGTCTCGACGGACGCGGACAAATCGGCGCCAACGAGCCCGGCTCAACCGTCAACTCCACTACCCGACTGATCACATTGGACTACAGCACCCGTATGGGCGCCGCAAGCAATTTCTTCGGTGAAGAAAACGTGCCGAAACATTGCATCACAATGGGATTATCGACCATCATGAAAGCCAAACGTATCATCTTGATGGCTTGGGGCGAAGGCAAATCACGCATCATCAAAAAAGTGATCGAAGGTAACATCTCAGAAATGGTGCCGGCGTCGATCTTGCAAAAACACGATAACGTACAGGTCATTCTCGACGCGGCTTCGGCTTCGGAACTGACGCGCATCAAAACGCCGTGGATCACCGGCACCGTCAAATGGAGCGACAAAATGATCCGCCGCGCTATCTTCTGGTTGTGCGCCAAATTGGAAAAACCAATTCTGAAACTGACCGAACGCGATTATAACGACAACGGTATGGGGGACTTGGTATCGCAACGCGGTCCCGCCAATAAAATCAATATCAAGGTATTCAACGATTTACAGCATACCATCACAGGATGGCCCGGCGGCAAACCGAACGTCGATGACAGTACACGCCCCGAACGCGCCACGCCTTTCCCGAAACGGGTGGTCGTCTTCAGTCCGCACCCCGACGACGATGTAATTTCGATGGGCGGCACATTGGCGCGCCTTTCCGAACACGGACACGACGTGCATGTCGCCTACGAAACCTCCGGTAATATCGCCGTTTTTGACGATGAAGTGGTACGCTTTTTGGACTTTATCCGCGACGCAGCCGACATTTACGGATTCGACCGTAAACACGCCGACGAGGTCTATCAGGAAGCCGTCAACTTCTTCCGCACGAAAAAACCCGGACAAGTCGATCTGCGTTCCATTTCGGAATGTAAGGGCGCCATTCGACGCGGAGAAGCCAAAGCCGCCTGTCGCTATATCAATATTCCCGAAAACCATACACATTTCTTGAATTTGCCATTTTACGAAACAGGTACGGTAAAAAAGAAAAATATCGGTCAGGAAGATATAGATATTATTATCAAGCTGTTACAGACGGTCAAACCGCATCAGATCTTTGCGGCGGGCGATCTGTCAGACCCGCACGGCACACACCGAGTAGCGCTCATCGCTATTTTGGAAGCCCTGAAACAGTTGAAACACGAAGAATGGCTGCAAGATTGCCGAATGTGGCTCTATCGCGGCGCTTGGCAGGAATGGGACATCGCCGACGTCGATATGGCAGTGCCGCTCAGCCCGGAAGAAAGCCGCCTCAAACGCTTGGCGATCTTCAAACACCAGTCGCAAAAAGATTTGCCGCTATTTCCGGGTACCGACCCCCGCGAATTTTGGAAACGCGCCGAAGATCGCAACGCCAATACCGCTATCATTTTCGATAAACTGGGTATGGCAGAATATCAAGCGATGGAGTTGTTTGTACGCTATCACTTTGAAAACGATTGGGTGTGAATCAAACTCCGTTGAATATTCCGGTATCCGAATTGCGAATACGAAACGATGCGGTCAAAGCAATGGTCTTTGACCGCTTGCGTAAACAATATGTCCGCCTGACGCCGGAAGAATGGGTGAGGCAACAGTTTATCAATTACCTGATCTCGCACAAAAATTACCCCGAAGGACTGCTCGCCAACGAGGTAACAATCGCTTTGGGAAATGTCAGCCGCCGTTGTGATACGGTACTGTACGACGCCAATTTGCGTCCGCGTATGATCATCGAATACAAAGCGCCAAGCATTAGCGTTACGCAAAAAACCTTCAATCAGATTTTGCGCTATAATATGAGTTTGAATGTCTCGTGGTTGATTGTTACCAACGGTTTGCAACATTTTTGCTGTTTTCTGTCCGCCGACGGCAGTTATTCCTTTTTAAAAGAAATACCTGACTACCAAGATTTGAAATAACAAAATTTTATGCTAACTTTGCGTCCGTAATTTTCAAAATATGGAAAAAATCATTGAATCTGTTCCCAATTTCAGCGAAGGGCGCGATTTGCGTAAGGTGGAACGCATCGTGGATGTGTTTCGGGCGAAAAACGACCTCAAATTATTGGATTACAGCAGCGACCGCGACCACAATCGGATGGTCGTTACCGTGATCGGCACCCCCGAAGCTGTCGCCCAAGCTATCGTTGAGGCAACCGGCATCGCAGTCAAAGAGATTGATTTGACCCGTCATCAAGGCGAACATCCCCGTATGGGTGCGGTGGACGTCATCCCCTTTATTCCGATTCGCAATATGTCGATGGAAGAGGCGGACGCCCTCGCGCAATCGGTCGGCAAAACTATCGGCGAGACGTTTCATCTGCCGGTTTATCTCTACGAACGATCGGCAACGGCGGCGCATCGACAGAATTTGGCGAAAGTGCGACAAGGCGAATTTGAAGGTTTGGCGGCAAAGATGCAATTGCCCGACTGGCAGCCCGATTTCGGACCTGCGCTCCCCCACCCGACCGCAGGCGCAGTAGCCATCGGCGCTCGAATGCCGTTGATCGCGTTCAATGTCAATCTGAATACGAATGATTTGAAAATTGCCAACGCGATTGCCCGCAAAGTACGACATATCGGCGGCGGCTTGCGCTATTGCAAAGCGCTGGGTATGGATCTGAAAGAAAAAGGCGTCGTGCAAGTTTCTATGAATCTGACCGATTACACACAAACGGCTATCTATCAGGCGGTAGAGATGGTCAGATTCGAGGCGCAACGTTATGGTGTTACGATTGCCGGTTGCGAACTCATCGGTCTGACGCCCTTGCAGGCAATCCTCGATACGGCATCCTATTATCTCGGTTTGGAAGGTTTGTCGGAAAAGCAGGTGTTAGTTAGTGATTAGTGATTAGTGATTAGTGATTAGTGGGTAGTGGGTAGTGGGTAGTGATTAGATTTTCTTTACCAATTTTTTCAGATAATACTTATACGCAAAAGATAGCCCGAAGCGAAAAATGATTTTCAGCATACAGCAGGCGCCGACGACTTTGTTCATCCCCAGAATTTCGTACCACGCGCCATCCAAATCTTTGATAACATATTCTTCTTTTCCGGAGGGTTTCAAAAATTTGATGCCGCCGCAGACCACATCAAATCTAACCAATAACGATTTCAGCGTGCGCCGACCGTGCAGCGAATCGGGACGTATCACATAACAGTAGATAGACTGTTCGGAAATGCTGACTGTGCGGGCATAAAACGCTGTTTTAACGGCAAACAGGAAATCGTTGGCATAGCGGACTTCTTGAAAATGCAGATCGTTTTTGAGGATAAAATCCCGTTTAAAAAACTTCCCCCAAGGCACATTGACGTCGATGAGCAAATCGTAGTTTTGGGTGCGTTTGGCTTTTGCCAACAAACGGTTCAGCGTGAGATTCCATTTGTTGGGTTCCAAAGTATCGGCATTGACGCTCGACGCCATGAAAAAGACAATATCGCTGTCGTTGTTTTTGTATTCGTTCAAAGCCTCGTCAAAGGCAGGCAAGAAAAAATCGTCGGCGTCGGCAAAGACGAGCCATTTGCCTTTGGCGTGTTCCATACCGATATTTCGGGCGTAACCGGCGCCGCACCGCTTTTGGTCTTTGGCGAAGATAAATTCTACTCCGTCGTCATTGCGGCGAAAGCCGCAATCCCCTGATAATTCAAAAGATTGCGAATCAAGTCCGCAATGACGTGGCGGATTATCGGAATCATCATCAACCACAATCACCTGTACATCGTCGCGTTTCGGAATACTTTGAAGACAACGTTCAAGCAAATCCGGAATGTTTTTGTGCGGAATAATGATCGAATAATTGATCATATTGATTTGATTATATAGATTTCGGCTGCAAATGTACTGCATTTTCATTAAACAAAAAAAAAAAAAACGTTAATGTTTTTTAATTAACATTTCCATTTTTCAATTTGCCTGTTTTAGCAGACTGTGATGCCATTCTTTGTTGAGGTCATCTGCCAATGATGGCACGGAGTTGTTTTTCAGCGGATTCTGTTTTGATACTCTGTCGGGCTTTCGCCGTAAAAATCGCGGAAACATTTGGTGAAATAGGAGGGCGAAGTAAATCCCGTGTCGTAGGCGATTTCCGCAATATTGCAGTTCGACGACGAGAGCAAAACGCCGGCTTTCTTCAAACGAATGATTCGTACAAATTCGTTGGGCGAATAACCGGTCAACGACTTCACTTTTCGGTATAATTGCGAGTGCGACAAGCCGACAGATTTACCTAAATCATCCACATTGAGTTCGCTGTCTTCGATTTTTTCTTCAATCAAACGTTGCAGATTTTCAATAAACACCTTGTCGATGTCTTTCAATTCCTCAATCTGCGAATTAAGCACATCAATTTTGTTGTCCTGCTCAATAATTGCATCGGTTTGCAGTTTCAAAACGCGGGCATTCGATTCGTCTACAACATTGGTATAAAGCGTATTATGTTTTTCAAACGGTTTATTTTGCAAAATATTCAGCGCAAGTTGGATGATTTTGTCGCCGTTGGTGGGATAAATGAACGTGGCTTTGAGTTTGCCGTTCAGCACCTGTGCAATGCCGCCTTTGCTGCCGGGCAGCACGTCGATGCCGATAAAAAGAATGCTGTCGGCGCGATTTTGCCGAGCGGCAGCGTTGTATGCGCCCATTGCCATACGGTCGTTGTGGGCAAAAACGAGGTCAATTTTCGGGAAGTTGCGCAAAATTTCCGTCATTTTTTCGTCGGCAACATTTTTCAGCCACGCTCCGTCTGCGGAAGTTAAGATGTTGATTTCAGGATAATTGGCAATGGCGGAGGCAAAGCCCTCGTGCCGCTCTGCATCGGGCGATGAGCCGTTCAGTCCGCGAATTTCTACGATATTGCCTTTATCGCCGAGCAGTTTTGCCACATAATTGCCCACTTCGCTGCCGATTTGCCTATTGTCAGCCCCGATAAACGCCGTAAAATTGTCGGAATCAATTTTTCTGTCCACCAAAATCACCGGAATGCCCTGTTGGTACGCCTTTTCCACCACCGGCGTAACCGGACTTGCCTGATTGGGCGCAACAATCAGTATATCTGCTTTTTTCCTGATAAAATCTTCTATATCAGCAATTTGCTGTTCCGTATTGTCGGTTACGGTTTTAATCTCCAAGTGCACATTGTCATAAAACATTGCCTCGTGCTGCATTTCGAGGTTCATTTTGCTGCGCCACTCGTCGTCGCTGCATTGCGAGACAGCGATAAGGTATTCTTTTTCAGATTTTTGACAGGAGAAAAAGAAGGTAAAGAGGGCGAGAAATAATATTTATGCGTGCTTTTCATTTTGCAAACGTAGTGAAAAATTCCTTACAAACCCCTATCAAACAACTTTTTTCTCAAAAAACGTGCATTAACGGGTAACGATAAAGAAACGAGCGAAGTGCGCTTGTTTGCTTCGTTTTACTGTGATTTCAAATAACTCCGGGACAAAATTACAAAAAATTTATTATATTTGCAGTCTAAA
>JAISUM010000110.1 GCA_031272095.1 Candidatus Symbiothrix sp.
AACACATAATCGCCGCTATTTACGGTCGGTTCGGCAGATGCCGTGCTGCTGATGGACGGGCTCGGCGCCGAAGTGAAAGTTACCGTTACGGATTCTTCACCGCCAAAGTCTGATTTCGGGAACTCGATGACATAACCCATATTTGCACCCAAGTCGGTAAATTGGAAATAATTCGCGCCGCCAATGTATTTTGCCAAATAGATATTGGCGGTTGCAGCATTGCCGCTCGGCGTGAACACATCAATTTCGGCTTGCGTGGTCGGCACAGCTTCCGTACCGTTATAAATGACGCCTGCTTTGCTCGACGATAAACCATATTCCACCGTGATGTCGTCGATTGCAAACGGGAAACCGATGGGATACCATTTATCAGTTGCGAAAGTTTTCACCACTTTTACTACGCCATTGACGGGCGAAGCGCTTGCACCGGTCAGCTGACTGCCTTCGTTGAAGACGATGTTCAATTTATTGCTTGCCACATAGTTGGCGTAGGTTTCGCTGTCGTCGGCGTCAATCACAAAGTCGGGATCGAAATACAGGAGCGAGAAATTGGTCGCGCTGTACCATGTGCCGCTCCAAGCGTTGCCGGTGCCGTCCAGTCGTTCGGCTGTGTTGTTGGTGATACCGAGTGTTACACCGGCGCCGCCTGCGGGTACGGTGAAGGCGACATAATACTTACTCCATCCCCCTGTCAGCACGCCATTGCTTGCGCCGTAGTTGAATATTTCGGCTTTGTAATAACTGCTGCCTACCTGTACATAAATATATGAACCATCGCCGTCGGTGCGGGCTTCCGCCGAGAGAACATAAGATCCTTCGGGCAGTGTTACCGCCTGATTGACAGTGAATTTTAAGGCTCCGGTGGTGCCATTCCACGAATCCAAATAGGTTTTCGAGCTGTTGTTTGGATACTGCCCGCTGGTGCTGTAATTGTTGCCGCGTTCAACGCCTGTCCAACCTGTCGGGACGGCGGTTTGTTCGCCTGTGGCTGTCGTTGTCGGATTAGCGATATAACCGGATGTTAAATCCAAACCCAGCGCGGCGACTGCGTCATCGACACTGCTTTGCAAACTGATGATTTCCGCCAATGTGCCTTCGATGGTTTTGCCGGTATAGGCGCTATTCGCATTGAGATAGATGGCGTCGATGGCGTCGGTGTTGATGTCGGTGGCTGCCAATGCCGTTTTATAAGTATTGACCAAAGCAACCATTTTGCCATACATACTGTAATATGCCGCATATTTGCCTTTTGAACTTTGTGCATCGGCGAGGGCATTACTCAAAGCAGTGGTGGCGGCTAAAATGGCTGCATCGTCGTTATCCTGAACGGTAGAGATGGTCAGTGCATTCAGCGATGCGTAACTGTCAAGGGCGTCTCGAAGTGTATTGAGTATGCCGGTCTGCATCGGATCCGAAGTGGTAGCAAGCGCATTTGCGTCGGCGTACACATCTTGTAAGATCAACAAATGTCCCTGCGCATCGGTCAGCTCGTTGCCATAATACCAAAGTTCAAAATTATCGACTGATGCCCAACCGCTTGCCGTAACATTAACTCCAAGTGTCAATGCTTCGTTGTCAAGCAGTTTTAAATAAGGTATTTCGTAACGTTTCCAACCGTAATTCAGATCATTGCCGGTATCACCTACCCGACTGATATTTGCCTGTACGGTGCCTGCGGTAGTGGCGGAGGCAGAAATAAACATTGTCGTTTCGGAGGTAGCCGATCCGCGAGCGACTACTTTCACGCGGTAGTAACCTGCGGGCAATCCGCTGACTGCCTGTTCGGCTTCCCAAGGCAATGTGCCGCTGTTTTTGTCCAAGACAATATTGGCAGAAGGCGCCACAGTATAAATTGATGTGTTGTCGGAATAGTTTGTCCAACCGTTGTATTGTGTATTGGTACCCTGATAAGTACTCATATCTGTCGTCCATCCGGCGGTACCTTCGTCGAATTGCGGGTTGGTAATGGCAAACGTGAAGTTGGCAGGATTGTTGAACGACGCCGCTTGTGTCAGGCGGTAAGTACGTGTGGCTGCCGTAAGGGTGGCAGTGGCGGCGTTGATTTCTGCCTGCGTTTTGACGTCTGAACCGCCATAAACTGTCTGTGCTGTCGCAATCGCCGCATCAAACACGCCTGTGTAACCGGCGTATGTGGTCGGCAAGGACTGCGCAAAACTGATAGCTGCTGCCAATTTGCCGTAATCCAAAAGATAGGCATTGGCGGCGTCGATGGCAGCGTTCAGATTGTTTAATGCAGTGGTCATATCGCTTGCACTTCCGCTACCGAGAGCAGTTGTAGCAGTCGTGATGGCATCCGAAAGCGCAGTGCCGTAGCAAGCCGGCATCGAAATAGCATTTGCCGTAGTGATAGCTGCATTTAAAAGGTTGGTCGCGGCATAAACTTCCGTACCGTAATAGGCAAGGCGGAAATTATCTGCATACGCCCATGAATCTGTACGACTAACAGATTTGTATCCTATTGTCAGCGAACCATTTGTTACAGTGGCAGTAACTTCGTAGTCTTCGGCAGCGGCTATTTCCGTCTGGGCATTATCGGCATAGATAAAGAGTCCGGCGCCGGTACCGGCAAATGCAGTAAGTTTGTAAATGCCGTTCGGCAATCCGGTTATTGTCTGTGAAATGGAAAAATCCGGTCTGGGATTGCTTCCGGACCAATGTTGGAAATAACCGGTGCCTGTTTTACCTGCTGGACCTGCATCTGTTCGGATGCAATATTCAGTGCTGGATGTTCCTGTTTTTGTCCAACCGCTAATCGTTTGGTCTTTATCGCCGGTATATGTTTCAAAATTAGGATTGGCAATATACGAGGTATAATCCAAAGCGTTGCCCGGCGCATTATCAAGTTGATAAACAAGGATGGCGGCGTTCAGTGAGATGACGGCATTGTCGATATCCGTTTGTGTTATTGCACTACTCAAAATGCTTTGAGCCGTGGCAATTGCCGTATTTAAAGCAGCAGCATTAATACCGGAGCCATCGCCGTATAAAGTTTGAGCAGTCACAATCGCGTTTTCCAAATTGGCAGTAATTACAGCCGTTGGTTTGTAGGCAGTACCGGAAAGATAAACGGCAGCCGTCGCGCCGGAAATGCCGAGCGAAAGGTCGCCTTCGACAAGTGCAAAATGATCATACCAATCTAATTTTTGCGCACTTCCGGTGCCTAATCCGTCTGTTCTTTCCATTGCAAACCATACAGGATTGCTGATATTAATGTCTCCTGTTAAAATAGTTTTATCAAAAGTTTGATTATTTGTATTCGTCGGAGAAGTAACCGTTGCTGTTGTAACAATGTCTGTACCTCTTTCCGTTGTGCCTAAATCCACACGAAAGACAGCGCCGGCTTGAGTTCCACCGTCATTATTATGCCAAATAAATTTAATGGAATAAAAACTGTAAGGTTGAATACTTCCTGCGGCAATAGATTGCGTCAGCCATTTAGAACCACCATGCATTAATAGAGCATTTGCCCCTTCGATAGTTGAATGGGTGCGTAATGAAGTTCCTGAACTTGCTATGTTTGAAATACTTAAACTGGCATTATTTGCATCGTAGGCAAACCAAACCGTGTTGGGAATAGTTTCAAAGCCCGGATTTTGCAGTAAATTTGCAGAATTATAAATGCCGGTAGCATTGGTTGAATTGTCTGTTTCAGAAAACAAATCAGGATACGTTACTTTTGTGTCGTCTATGCTGACCGTTCCTTTGTAACTGTCGTTTTCAAAAACATAAATAACGCCGTTTTCACAAGCAAAACGCACTTTGCCGTTAGCCGTTGGCGTGTAACTAATCAGTCCGTTGGCGACACTTACCGGAGTTGCCGCCACAGCGCCGGTAACTTCAAGTGTAAAATCAGCCAATGAACCCAAATCAAAGGAATTTAATGTTCCTACAGCACTGCCCCCATTGGTGGTCAAATCGTACAATGTTGACAGAGAATTAACGTCTTGCGCTTTCGCGCCCCAAGTTCCGGCGGCGATAAACACCGCGATAAGCACAGAGTTAAGTAGTGTTAATACCCCCCGTTTGTTAAAAAAATCAAAGATTAATTCTTTTTTCATGATGATTAATTTGTTTAAATTGTTAGTAATTAAAAATTTTGTGCAAAGGTAGTCGGATATTTCAATTTCGGAGGTAGAATTATCGGTCATTTTAGTAGAAAAATCGGTCAAATAGTGGTGAGTGGTGAGTGATTAGTGGTGAGTGGGGGTTCAGACGATCACCCACCTTGTCAGTTCGCATTTGTCCTGATTAAATTCCGCGCCGATTTTTACAACTTTTCGCTCATCTGTCTGATAAGGAATGAGATAACCTTTGTCGTCAATCTGTTTGAGAGCGTCTTCGGCGGTGGCGTTTTCGTCCATCTTGAACTCGAAAACAAAAATGGCATCGGCGGTTTTTACAATAGCATCAGCACGTCCTTTGGCTGATTTTACTTCAGTTTCCACGAACTGTCCCGCCAACGAGAAAATAGTGTAAAACAGCGACTGAAAATACCGCTCGTTTTTGTGCTTTTTTTCCTGCAAATCGTAGGGAATGGAGGCGTAAAACGCTTGCAACATCTGCATTACCAGATCAACATTTCCTTTTTCTAATGCCGCATCCATTTTCAGCAGCGAAAAATGACCGCGTTCAACGGCATTTTTTGAATAAACAGATAAAATTCCATTCAAAAAACCGTAACGGACTTCTTCGTTAGGAAACCCCAGTGTATAAAAGTTTTTTCGCAGATTATAATCCTTGATTGTCAGATAACCGCTTTGGTACAGCACCGGTACCGGATTCATATTGTCGGCGCGGTAGTCATACATTTCATCGGCGGTTACTAAAATGTCTCCTTCAAGTTCGGGCAGTTCAAAATCAACATTTTGCAGCATTTTTACCAAAAAAGTCGGCGTACCGGTCGCAAACCAGTAATTGGCGATGTCTTTCTTGTCAAAAGTATTCAGTACGCTGAACGGGTTATACATATCTTCACTTTGTTTTGAAAAATGATACCCGTCATAATTCTTTTTCAATTCGGCAACCGCCTCGTCATAACTGACTTTCAAATTATCTGCCAACTCCTGAATTTCGGGTTGAAACTGATTAAGCAGTTCGCTTTCGGAAATGCCGCAAATGCCCGAATATTGATTGTCCATACTAATGTCGTTCAGGTGGTTGAGGTCGCTGAAAATACTGACTTTCGAAAATTTGGTTACGCCTGTCAGAAAAACGAATTTCAGGTCGGCATCCGCACCTTTCAGCACGCCGTAGAACCCTTTGAGTTCGTTGCGAATTTGCGTGTTGAGTTCCTCGTCGTGCATTGTTTCGAGCAACGGCTTGTCGTATTCATCTACCAAAACAACTACTTTTTGACCCGACTTTTCGGCTGCACGGCGAATCAGACCTCTGAATCTTGCACCCGGTGTTTTTTCAAAATCGTCGGTCCCCCATTCGCGCTCCAAATTTGAAAGATTGGCTTCCAATGTCTGTACAAGGCGGTCAAAACTGGTATAACTCTCGCCCACAAACTCAATATGAAAAACAGGGTGTTGTGTCCAATTTTTCTCTACATTGGAAATATACAGCCCGTCAAAAAGTTCTTTTTTGCCCAAAAAATAATATTTCAACGTGGTAAGAAACAAACTTTTTCCGAAACGGCGTGGACGACCAAGAAAATACTGCTTAACGCCCGTAACTAACTTATGCAGATACATCGTTTTATCCACATACATAAAATTGCCCGTGCGCAATTCGCTGAAATCCTGTATGCCTATAGGCATTTTTCTGACTTGACTTGCCATAATCTTTGCTTTTTTAATAATTTGCAAAACAACTGCAAAGTTACAAAAAAAACAGATGCATATTCATGATTTTTCAATCATGGCAACAAAATTCCGCAAAAAAATCGTACCTTTGCCCCTCGTTGAAAAAATTTATGCCTCCATCATCACACATTATTTCCGCCACTTTGCAGCGGTGGTTTGCCGAAAACAAACGCGATTTGCCGTGGCGCGAAACGCAAAATCCCTATCTGATTTGGATTTCGGAAATCATTTTGCAGCAGACGCGCGTGGCGCAGGGATACGATTATTACCTGCGTTTTGTGGCGCGTTTTCCCGATGTGAAAACCCTTGCCGAAGCCGACGAGGGCGATGTGCTGCGGCTGTGGCAGGGATTGGGCTACTATTCGCGGGCGCGGAACCTGCACGTTGCGGCAAAACAGATTGTCGGCGACTTTGACGGGCGTTTCCCCGAAAATTTTCCCGATGTGCTGCGGCTCAAAGGTGTGGGGCGTTACACGGCGGCGGCGATTTGTTCGTTTGCCTTCGGAACGCCGGTAGCGGTGGTCGACGGCAATGTGTATCGCGTGCTGGCGCGACTTTTTGGCGAAGAAACACCGATTGACAGCGGCGAAGGGCAAAAGCGTTTTGAAGCATTGGCGGCGGCGATTTTAGACCGCCGTCATCCTTCGGCGCACAATCAGGCGATAATGGAGTTTGGCGCATTGCAATGCACACCGCTGGCGCCCGACTGCGCCGCCTGTGTGTTGCACGCACATTGTCGCGCTGCCGCCGACGGCACGGTGGCGCTTTTGCCCGTCAAAGCGAAAAAAACGAAGATTTCGGAGCGGTTTTTTACCTACCTTGTCATCACTTGCGGCGAGCAGATTTTCATCCGCCGCCGCACCGAGCGCGACATCTGGCGCGGCTTGTACGATTTCCCGCTGATAGAAACGCCTGCGCTTTTAACAAAAGAAGAAATCGTTGAAAACGAAGCGGTGAAAGAAATTTTGTCGGGCGTAAAAAATGCGGTTTTTCGCAATTTTTCAAAGGTTTACAAACACGTCCTGACACACCGCCGCCTGTTTGCGCAGTTTGTCGCCGTAGAAATTTCCGACATCAGCCAACACCTTGAACAGCAATTTATTAAAACAGAAAAATCGGCGCTTGCCGACTATCCCCTGCCGCGTTTGATTGAGCGCTACCTAATTAGTGATTAGTGGTTAGTGGTTAGTGGTTAGTGATTAGTGATTAGTGGTTATTCGATCGTATGGAAAACATTTCCACTCAAAAATTTCCCGCGAAATATTGATTATTCATTAATATTTTTTACCTTTGCGCCGGTTGAAGCAACCAATTTTTAAATTTTACTTCAAGACATAATGAGTGTAAATCGCCGAAATACGTTAAAATATTATGGAAGAAAAATCAAATGGCTGTATTTCAGACATACAAACGGCTATTTGATTGACGTCCTAAAAGGATGGTTCTGCAAATCACAACTGTCTGATTATAAGCAGATTCCAATTATTATTAACAACAGGAATCAATATACTTTCCTGAAAATGTTGATTGATTGGTTGGTAGCGCACGGCTACCGGAATATTATTGTTTTGGACAATGATTCGAGCTATCCGCCGCTGCTTGAATATTACCGCACGCTGCCGCATCGCATTGTTTTTCTTAAACAAAATTTAGGCTATATGGCGCTGATGAAATGCGATCTGTATCAGGAAATCAAGCGTGATTATTTTGTTTATACCGATGCCGATGTGGTGCCGATAGATGAATGTCCCTGCGATTTTTTAGACTATTTTTTATCGCTTCTGAAAAAAGACCGGCTCTTGCACAAAGTCGGATTGTCTTTGCGTATCGACGACTTGCCCGACTGCTACGAACATAAAAATAAAGTTCTTGTCCACGAATCGAAATTTTATCGGAAAGAAGTGAGTGCGGGCGTGTTTGAGGCGCCGGTCGATACGACTTTTGCGCTGTATCGTCCGTTCACCAAAGTCAGTTTTTACGGTTGGTTTTACGAGAAAAGTACGACGAAGCACTATCGTATCGGTTATCCGTATCAGGCGCGACACATGCCTTGGTATGAAGATTCGGCAAATCCTTCGGAAGAGTCTGTCTATTATCGGACACATTCTTCGCAGCAAACGCATTGGACGAACAAGAAAAGCAAAGCGAAAACCGGATAGCGACCGTTTGTCAGCGGCTCTGTTTCAAGACGACGGCGGTGCGGGCAGGCAGATAGAGTTTCAGCCAAGCCTTGCCTTCGGATGCGTAAAGCGGGTCGGGAACGGTGAAATGCGCCAAACTGTCGTCGGTCAAGCCAAATCCGCCAAATTCGGCGGCATCGGTATTCAGCACCACCTGATATTTCCCCGGCGGCACTAAAAATCCGTAATCGGTAAACGACTTCACCGGATTGAAATTGAAGACAAAGACGTGATTTTTCCGCCGGAAAGCCAAAATCTGGTCGCCGTCGTTGTCCCAAACTTTTTGTATGGGCAGGGTTTGAAAATTTTTTATACCGCCCAAGAGGTGGATCATCGCTTGGTCGAAAGCGCCCAGATAGCGGTATTTCAGTGCCGGATTATCGACCAAATCCCACTGACGGCGAGCATATTTATACGACCAGCCATTGTCTTGACGCGGAAAGTCGATCCATTCGGGATGCCCGAACTCGTTCCCCATAAAATTGAGGTAGCCGCCGTTGATGGTCGATGCCGTTACCAAGCGGATCATTTTGTGCAGCGCCATTCCGCGATCTATCATCAGATGGTTGTCGCCCACCATCATGTGCCAATACATATCGGCGTCTATCAGTCTGAAAATGATGGTTTTATCTCCGACTAACGCCTGATCGTGGCTTTCGGCGTAGCTGATGGTTTTTTCGTCGGTGCGGCGATTGGTCGTTTCCCACCAAATGCCCGACGGATGCCAATCCTGATCCTGTTTTTCTTTGATGATTTTGATCCAGTAATCGGGAATGTTCATCGCCATACGGTAGTCGAAACCGTAGCCGCCCTGTGCAACGCTTGCTGCCAAACCGGGCATCCCGCTCACTTCTTCGGCAATCGTAATAGCATACGGATTGACTTGGTGGATCAGTTTGTTTGCCAAAGTCAGGTAGCAAATCGCGTCGCCGTCCTGATTCAAATTATAGTAATCGGCATAACTGCCAAAGGCTTCGCCCAAGCCATGACTGCGATAGAGCATTGAGGTTACGCCGTCGAAACGGAAGCCGTCGAAACGATATTCTTCCAACCAATATTTGCAGTTGGAAAGCAGGAAATGCAGCACTTCGTTGCGCCCGTAATTGAAACAGAGCGAATCCCAAGCCGGATGTTCGCGTCGGCTACCGCTGTGAAAATAGAGATCGTAAGAGCCGTCGAAACGTCCCAGTCCTTCGATTTCGTTTTTGACAGCATGTGAATGGACAATGTCCATGATGACGGCGATGCCCATACTGTGAGCCGTGTCGATCAGCGCTTTCAATTCGTCGGGCGTACCGAAACGCGACGACGCTGCAAAAAAACTTGACACATGATAGCCAAACGAGCCATAGTAAGGATGTTCCTGAATCGCCATAATCTGGATGGCATTGTATCCGTCGGCTTTGACACGGGGCAGAACATTCTGCATAAATTCGCGGTAGGAGCCGACTTTTTCTTCCGCCGTCGCCATGCCGATATGACATTCATAAATCAGCAGCGGCGAAGTATTTGGTTTGAAATCCTTGATTTTGAATTGATAAGGCTGTTCCGGTTGCCAGACTTGCGCACTGAAAATATGCGTGATTTCGTCTTGAACGACACGGGTAACCCACGCCGGAATGCGTTCGCCTAATCCGCCCTCCCAGTGGATCAGCAGTTTATAGAGATCGCCGTGATGCAGCGCTTTCGGGGGCAGTTGCAGTTCCCAGACGCCGTGTTCCAATCGTTGCATGCGATATTCGGGGCGTTCTTGCCAGCTGTTGAAATCGCCGATCAGATAGACGTCGGTAGCATTAGGCGCCCATTCGCGCATCACCCAGCCCGACGCTGTGGGATGCAGCCCGAAATACAAATAACCGGAGGCAAAGTCGTTCAATGAAAGCTTGCCGTTTTGGGTAAGTTCTTTCTCTTTTTGCAGAAAATACGCATAACGCCCTTCTATCGCCGAACGGTAAGGTTCGAGCCAAGCATCGTTCTTGATTAAATCGAGTGATTTCATGTTGTCGATATTTTTTTGTTTGCAAAGGTAGTATAAAATTTTCAATTACAGACAAACGTATAAAAATTTTCCGTGATGAGGCAGTTTCAAAAGTCTCACCGGTGAACTGCTCATCGACAAAAAGTGCATAAAAAATTTGTCGGGAATAAGAATTTTTGTAATTTTGTGCTTTGTTACAACACGCAAGTGTAATTTTTATAAATCTGATACTTTTCTGTTTTTGATAAGACAGAGCGACAAATTATGAGAGAAATTAAGTTTAATCTCGTTTATCGAGACATGTGGCAATCGTCGGGCAAATATGTGCCTCGCAAAGATCAACTCGAAAAAGTAGCGCCGGCGATTGTTGAAATGGGTTGTTTTGCCCGAGTAGAAACCAATGGCGGCGCATCGGAGCAGGTCAATTTGCTCTATGGTGAAAATCCGAACGATTCGGTGCGCACATTCACCAAAATTTTGAAAGATGCCGGAATCCAAACGCAAATGCTTGATCGCGGCTTAAACGGTATTCGTATGAATCCGGTGCCTGCAGATGTGCGACGATTGATGTACCAAGTCAAAAAGGCGCAAGGGGTGGATATTGCCCGAATTTTTTGCGGCTTGAACGACACGCGCAACATTATTCCGTCTATCTTGTGGGCGAAATCAGCCGGAATGATTGCGCAGGCAACGATGTGCATCACTCATTCGGAGATTCACACCGCCGATTATTACATCCGTATGGCGGAAGAACTGATTGCCGCCGGAGCCGACGAGATTTGCCTGAAAGATATGGCGGGCATCGGGCGTCCGGTTACGCTGGGCAAAATTGTGAGAACCATCAAAACGGCGCATCCCGACATACCTGTGGAATATCACGGGCATACCGGACCCGGATTTTCGGTGGCTTCGATGCTCGAAGTGGCGCAAGCAGGCGTAGATTATTTAGACGTTGCCGTCGATCCGCTGGCTTGGGGAATGGTGCATCCCGACGTGATCACGATTGCTGCGATGCTCCGAGACGCCGGTTTCAAAACGCCTGAAATCAATATGAAGGCGTATATGAAAGTGCGCCAGCTGACGCAAAGTTTCATCGACGAATTTCTCGGCTATTTCATGGACGAGCGCAACAAGCTGAACAATTCGCTCTTGGTCGGCTGCGGTTTGCCCGGCGGGATGATGGGGTCGATGATGGCGGATTTGAAAGGTGTTCATTCGGCTATCAACACCCATCTGAAAAATGCCGGAAAAGCCGAATTGTCGGAAGACGAACTCTTGGTGCAACTCTTCAACGAAACGGCATACGTCTGGTCTCGATTAGGCACTCCGCCTTTGGTAACGCCTTTCAGTCAGTATGTTAAGAATGTAGCACTGATGAATATTCTGACCATGAGCAAAGGCGGCTCCCGTTACGAAATGATCGACAAAAATACTTGGGATATGATTTTGGGGAAAGCCGGAAAACTGCCCGGCAGTTTGGATCCCGAAATCATTGCGTTAGCGAAGGCGAAAGGCTACGAATTTTTTGAAGGCAATCCGCAGGACAATTATCCCGATGCGTTGCCGCAATATATTCAAGAGATGGAAACGCTCGGTTGGGATAGGGGAGAAGACGATGAAGAACTGTTTAATTTTGCGATGTTCGATCGCCAATACCGCGATTTCAAGTCGGGCGAGGCAAAAAAACGTTTCAATCAGGAACTCGAAGTCGCCATTGCGGAAAAAGCCCGCACCCGTCGTCTCGAAATTCCAAATCTGATGGTGCTGAAATATCCCAATGCCGAACCAATCGTGGCGTCAGCATCGGGACAAATCATTTGGGAAGTGGATTTTGAATATCGTTCCGTAGCGCCTGCAATAGGCTCCGTTGTTCGATGTGGCGACCAAATTTGTGCAATACAAACAAGATTCGGCATAGAGCCGACAGTCAGTCTGCTCGACGGCAAAATTGTCGGCATCGAAAAACAGCAGGGCGACTATGTGCAAAAAGGCGAGGCGATTGCTTACGTCAAATAGTTTGCGTTTCGACCTCCCAGCTTGAAAAAGTCTTTTTTCTGCGGAAATAAAATTCCCAAATCAGGCTTTTGGGCAGTATGCCGCTGATAGCCGTTTGAGTGGTGTGTGTCAGGTTGTTTTTGCGGAGTTGTTTGTGATACGATTTCATTCGGTGAAAATCGCGTCGCGCTCTGAAAATCGCTCCTGCATCGTCGAAACGTCCCAAAATCAGGAAATGCAGGGCTGAAAGATAATCTAACAGCCAACGCACCGACATTACGCGGCGGTATTCCTGTTTGGGCATATTTTTATAGAGCATGAGCAGGTTGTTGCGAAAATTCAGGTAGGTTTTTCTGGAGTTTCCGACCTGTAAAGTAGCGCCGCCCACATGATAGACAACCGATTGCGGCAGGCAAACCACTTTTTTGCCCCGCGCATTGATCCGCCAACAGAGGTCGATCTCTTCCTGATGCGCAAAGAAATATTCGTCCAAACCGCCGAGATCTTTGTAGTCCTGCAAGCGGATAAACATACAGGCGCCGCTTGCCCAAAAGACTTCTATCGGCGTGTCATATTGTTTGTGGTCTTCTTCTACGACGTCTAACATACGTCCGCGACAGAGCGGATAGCCGTTTTTGTCAAGGAAACCGCCGCAAGCTCCGGCATATTCAAAAAATGCCGGTTGGCGTTGAGACAGAATTTTTGGTTGCAATGCCGACACTTCGGGATGTTTGTCCAAATATTTGACGGCGGGCGTCAGCCAGTTTGCCGTAACTTCCACGTCTGAGTTCAGCAAGACGACATATTTATAACCGGTCAAACCGACTATCACGCGGTTATAACCTTCTGCAAATCCATAATTTTTATCCAATGTGCGAAGCTGAACCGTCGAAAATTTGTTTTTGACAAACGCAACAGAGCCGTCGGTAGAGCCGTTGTCCGCTACGATAATATCCGCATCAGTGAGTAAGGTGTTGTGGATCAACGGGGGCAGAAACCGTTCCAAAAGTTTTTGACCGTTCCAATTAAGAATAACAATAGCAGTTTTTTTCTTCATCGTAATTCATGAGTGTTATTGTGTTTATTTTATTGACTAACGAAAGCCGATAGTCGGCTTCTATTTTGATATAATTTTCCGTAAAGCCATACATTTTGCGGTTGCGCTGCGTATGTTCAAACAGAACCTGTCGTTGCGTACCGGCTTGCGAGCGATAGAAGGCGCGACATTTGCGGTCTGACAGCGCTAACAGGCGACGACTGCGTTCCTGTTTGTCTTTCGGCGCAACAATCGGCTTTATGTTCAGCGCTTGCGTCCCCGGTCGTTCCGAATAGGAGAAGACGTGCAACTGCGAAAACGGCAGTGTTTCGAGAAAGCGTTCCGTTTCCTCAAAATGGCGTTCCGTTTCACCCCGCATACCGGTGATGACATCGACCCCGATGAAAGCGTCGGGCATCACAGCGCGTACCTGTGCAATTTTATCGCGGAAAAAAGCGGTGTCGTAACGGCGGCGCATCAGTTTCAAGATCTCGTCGGATCCCGATTGCAGCGGTATGTGAAAATGCGGTGTGAAACGTTGCGATTGCGCGATAAACTCCAAAATTTCCTGTGTCAGCAAGTTGGGTTCGATGGAAGAAATCCGAAAGCGCCGGATGTTTTCGACACGGTCTAATGCTTGCAGCAGTTGCAGAAAAGTTTCGCCGGTGGTGTGTCCGAAATCGCCGATATTAACGCCTGTCAGCACGATTTCTTTGCCGCCGCTTTGTCCGGCTTGTTCCGCCATTGCCACCAAATCGGCAATCCGACCGTTGCGACTTCTGCCGCGTGCGAAAGGGATGGTACAATAGGAACAAAAATAATTGCAGCCGTCCTGTACTTTTAAAAAGTGGCGCGTGCGGTCGTCCGACGAACAGGCAGGGACAAATTCATCGTTTGCCGAGAGCGTTTGCACCGCATTGACCGGATGCGACAGGTCTGATTTCAGCAATTCGTCCAAGAGCAAATGTTTCTGATTGGCGCCGATGACTAAATCCACGCCTTCGATGCTTTCGACGGCTTTCGGATTCAGCTGGGCGTAGCAGCCGGTAACGATCATTCGCGCATGCGGATGCTGTTTTTTCAGCCGTCGAATAGCCTGTCGGCATTTTTTGTCCGCCAAATCGGTAACGGAGCAGGTATTGACGATGCAAAAATCAGCCTCTTCGCCTGCTTGCACTCTTCGGACGCCTTGCGCCGCTAATTGTTGTCCGACAGACGATGTTTCGGCAAAATTTAATTTGCATCCCAAAGTGTAAAATGCCGCTTTTTTATCGTGAAATATATGATTATCAATCATTTATATTCAATACTATGCTTTGTGAGCGATACAAAGGTAGTAATATTTTTTTGCTTTGTCTGATTTTTTGCCGTATCTTTGCAAATATTTTTAGAACATTAGAACTATGTATAATCCGATTAGTATCTCCGATGCGGTCTATTATGTCGGTGTCAACGACCGACGCAGCCCGCTTTTCGAGAATCAAATTCCATTGCCTTATGGCGTATCTTACAATTCTTATTTGGTCGTTGATGATAAAACCGCTTTGATCGATACGGTTGAAATTGCTTGTTTTGAAACGTTTGTAAAGAAAATTGAAAGCATTATAGCCGACCGACCGATTGATTATCTGATCATCAACCACATGGAGCCTGATCATTCGGGCGCTTTGCGACTGATCAAATCCCGTTATCCGCAGATTCGGTTGGTCGGCAATCGGCGTACCAAAGAAATGGTCGAAGGTTATTTTGGCATCAGTGATGATTTTGTAGAGATCAATGAAAGCTCGGTGTTGGACTTGGGCAAACGGCAGCTGCAATTTTTTCTGACGCCGATGGTGCATTGGCCCGAAACGATGATGACTTACGATTCGCAGCATAAAATCCTGTTTTCAGGCGACGCTTTCGGATGTTTCGGTGCACTGAACGGCGGCGTAACGGACGAAGACCTGTCGCTCGACATTTTTTGGGATGAAATGCGGCGTTACTATGCCTGCATCGTCGGCAAATACGGCGCTCCGGTACAGAATGCTTTGGCAAAACTGCAAGCGATAGACATCGCTTGTCTTTGCCCGACGCACGGTCCGGTATGGAAAAAGCAGATCCATGATGTGATGGCTGATTATGACCGTTACAGCCGTTACGAAAGCGAATCGGGCGTCGTCATTGCTTACGGCTCGATGTATGGCAATACCGAACAAATGGCGGAAGCGATTGCCGAAGGCTTGGTGAGCGAAGGCGTCAAAAACGTGGCGCTGTACGACGTCGCCAAGACAGATTCCTCTTATATTTTAAGTGATATTTTTCGTTACAAAGGCTTGATTGTCGGCAGTCCGACTTATATGAACGACATTTTACCGGCGGTCGATTCGCTGTTGCGCAAAATAGAAACACGGACGGTTAAAAATCGTGTGTTTGCCTCTTTCGGGTCGTGTTCGTGGGCGGCGGCAAGCGTCAAACGCATCGCGGCTATCGTCGAAAGTCTGCAATGGGAAACTGTCGGCGCTGTCGAGGAAAAACATGCTTTGAAAGCCGAAAAATATGCCGAATGTGTCTCGCTCGGCAAGAAAATGGCGGCAGCGTTATAGCGAAAAAGCTTGCCACAAGGCGTCGTTGGCGGGGGCAGGTGCGATGATTTCTACTTGTTCCTTGCTGACGGGATGCACAAAACGCGCCATTCGCGCATGCAGACTGATGCCGCCGTCGGGGTTGGAACGTGCAAAACCGTATTTCAAATCGCCCCGAATCGGACAGTCGATAGCCGCCAACTGGCTGCGAATCTGATGGTGTCGTCCGGTTTTTAGATTGATTTCCAACAAAAAATAACGGTCTGATTGCCCGATGATGCGGTAGTCCAGGATGGCTTTTTTGGCGTTAGGCTTTTCGACGTCGTAAGCGTAAGATTTGTTTTGTTTTTCGTTACGCACAAGGTAATGCGTCAATTCGTCCTGTGGCTGTGGCGGACGATTTTTGACAATTGCCCAATAGGTTTTCTTGATTTGTCCGTCGCGAAACATCTCATTGAGCCGTGTGAGGGCTTTGCTTGTCTTGGCGAACAGCACGACGCCCGACACCGGACGGTCTAAACGATGGGGAACTCCCAGAAAGACATTGCCGGGCTTGTTGTGTGCGGTTTTGAGCCACTGTTTAACGGTTTCCGACAGCGGCGTGTCGCCGGTTTTATCGCCTTGCACAATTTCCGACACGGTTTTATTGACGGCGACAATGTGATTATCCTCGTAAAGAATTTCCAAGAATTGACCGATTTTTTATCAGGTGTTCATCCCGCCATCCACTTGAATCACCTGTCCGGTAACGTATGAGGAGAGGTCGGAGGCAAGATACAAAGCGGTGTCGGCAACATCGTCGGGCGTGCCGCCGCGTCGCAGGGGAATTTGTTTCGCCCATTCTGCTTTGACTTCGTCGGAGAGGGCAGCTGTCATATCGGTAATGATAAACCCCGGCGCGATGGCATTGGCACGGATGCCTCTTGATCCCAATTCGCGGGCGACGGATTTTGCCAGGGCGATCATTCCGGCTTTCGACGCCGAGTAATTGGCTTGTCCGGCGTTGCCGTGAACGCCTACGACCGACGCCATATTGATGATACTGCCTGTTTTTTGTTTCATCATCACCGGCGTCAATGCGTGAATGAAGTTGAAAGCCGATTTCAGATTGACGTTGATAACCATATCCCATTGTTGTTCGGACATTCGCATCATCAGTCCATCGCGTGTGATACCGGCATTGTTCACCAAAATATCTACGCGCCCGAAATCTTTGACAATGGTTTCGACGACTTGGTGTGTGTCTTCAAAATTAGCGGCATTGGAGGCATAGCCTTTCACTTTGACGCCCAGTGCGGCAATTTCTTTTTCGGTAGCTGCGGCATTATCGTCTATCGCCAAATCGGTGAATGCGATGTTGCAGCCTTCCTGTGCAAAGCGGACGGCGATGGCTTTGCCTATTCCGCGTGCGGCTCCTGTTACGATAGCCGTCTTCCCTTCTAACAGTTTCATTTTTTCTTTATTCCGTAAAATAATAATTTTGTAATATGTTCTCGTTCTCCCTGCTTGTCGAATGGCGACAAACCTTTCATGATGCCGCGCACATAAGGCACTTCCAATCCTTTGAGTGCGTGGTGCAGAATGTTTGCCATTGCATCCGTGTCTTCAATTTCAAAAACTTGGGTTTTGACGCCTTCGTCCAAAATGGTTTTCAGATAATCTATTTCTCTGCAATCCAATTCTTTACGAACATTTGCCACACGCCATATATCGCGGAAAAAATCGGCTTTGAGCGTGCCGTTTCTGAAGACGACCGAGCGGATGGTTTCCAAGCGCAAGGTGATAAATTCGATCAGTTTTTCGTCTGCCGGAATGTCTGTTTGGACGACTGTATCCAATGAATTGTACAACAGATTCAATTCCGATTCGACGACGGCGTTGTAGATTTCCGTTTTACTGTTAAAGTAGGTATAGAGCGTTCGTCGCCCCTTCTTGGAAGCGACGGCAATATCATTCATCGTTGTGTTTTCAACGCCAATACGGGCGAATAAACGGCGTGCCACATCAATCAATTTTTCTCGTGTTTGAGCTACTGCTATAGCCATATATTTCTCTTTATTTTTATAAACAAGGGTGCAAAAGTAACACTTTTTTCTCGATTGTGCAAGGATTATTTCAAGTTTTTAGACTTCCCGGCTATTTCAGATGCGCTTGTATTGAATTTACAATTCTTTGGTGGTAGATTTGCCTTGCGTCGTCATTTTCATATTTATATCCTGATCGGGGGTAGAAAGTTTTCCTTCGACCTTGATCATTATATCCTGGGAAACGGGGATACCGGTTTCCAGATCAACGATGATCGTCCCCGTCTGTGTACCTGCCAAATCGGTTTCTGCCATAGGCAGCGAATCTATTTTGACTTGAGAAACGAGGTCGATGACAGCTGTTTTGTCCGATACCGATTTCAAGGTGCATACGGAATTGACAGCGCTCATTCCGATATTGAGGTTGAGATCGCAGTTCCACGTATCGCCGACTTTCACAGCCTCTTTCGGATAGTAGTTAAAATTCTGCCGGCTCATATTTGTCAGGGATTCATCGGAAAATTGCTGAAGCAACTGCTCTGTCATCGGACCTGAGGAGCTGTTTGCCAACCATTCCTGTACTCCGTTTATTTTGATCACTTCGCCGTCGGGCGTCATGGTTGCCTGAAAAGATTTGCCGATGAGTAATTTTGCAGATACCGCCAAAGCCAGGGCAAATTCCGACGTTGGTGCTTCCTGATCGGTGCTGTACGACATTTCTCCCATCATCGGGTTGGAAAAAGAAAAGTCCATCCGTTTAAAAAGATACGACAGCGTGATGCTCTCCGTCGTTTTGTCGGCAACGGTCATTTCGAGCACAAATAACATCTTGTTTTCCATCGGCATTTCTTGATCCTGCATCAGCATGGTCATCTGTTGGTTGATCTCATAACGAAACTCGTACTGCTTTCCTTTTTCGGGATTAAGCGTAATTTTTACTTGCGCCGAAATGCTTGACGCACAAACGAAACTGAATAATACGACGGCGATAAGCCCTCTGTTGAAAATTGATTTCATGTTCTTGATAATTAGAATTAAAATTTTGCACAAAGGTAAGTAAAATCATGCTATTGTATCTGAAAAATGTCGTTGTTTTTTTGATTTTTAACGATTTCTTTTGTATCTTTGTGCCGCTAAAAAAACAAAATTAATGATGACAAACAAGATAACAGATTTATTAAAAATCAAATACCCTATCATTCAGGGTGGTATGGTTTGGTGCAGCGGTTGGCGATTGGCAAGCGCGGTCAGCAATAGCGGCGGGCTGGGTTTGCTGGGCGCAGGCTCGATGACGCCCGAACTTTTGCGCGAACATATACAAAAATGTCAAGCGGAGACCGATCAGCCGTTTGGCGTCAATGTGCCGTTGATGTATCCCGAAATCGAAGGCATTATGCAAACGATTCTCGACACCGGCGTCAAAGTGGTTGTCAGCTCGGCGGGTAATCCGAAAACGTGGACGAAACGCTTGCAAGACAACGGTATCACAGTCATTCATGTCGTTTCGAGTTCCAAATTTGCCCGCAAAGCCGAAGAAGCCGGCGTTGACGCCATTGTTGCCGAAGGATTTGAAGCCGGCGGACACAACGGACGCGAAGAAACCGCCACTTTTGCGCTGATTCCTTTGGTACGAAAAGCCGTTTCGTTGCCTTTGATTGCAGCCGGCGGCATTGCTACCGGCGAAGGCATGTTGGCAGCAATGTGTCTGGGTGCAGATGGCGTGCAGATGGGAACACGCTTTGCGCTGACGGAAGAAAGTTCTGCCAACCGCGCATTTAAAGAATTGTGCATCCGACTCAACGAAGGCGATACCCTGCTGTCACTCAAAAAACTGTCGCCCACGCGGTTGATCAAAAACGAGCTGTTTCAACAGATTCAGGAAGCGGAAGATCGTGGCGCCGATTCCGCCGAACTCTTGGCGCTGCTTGGCAAAGGACGCACCCGTATCGGAATTTTTGAAGGCGACCTCGCTAACGGCGAACTCGAAATCGGACAGATCGCCGCTGCCGTCAAAAGCATTGAGCCGGTCGCTACGGTGATGCAACAACTTATTTCGGAATACAATGCCCGCCTCTCCGATTTGCAAAGCTTTCATTTGTTTGAGGAATGACTGATATAAAAAATATTTGCATCTCCGATTTCGATTATGAACTGCCCGACGAGCGTATTGCCAAATTTCCGTTAGCGCATCGCGACGAAAGTAAATTGTTGATTTACAGGAGCGGACAGATTTCAGAAGCCGTATTTAAGCAGTTGCCCGACTGTTTGCCCGCAGACGCTTTGCTGGTTTTCAATAACACCCAAGTAATTCAGGCGCGGCTGATTTTCAGAAAAGCGACCGGCGCTCACATCGAGATTTTCTGTTTGGAGCCCAAGGAACCGGCTGATTATGCTTTGGCGTTCTCCCAACAGGGCGCCTGCGTCTGGAATTGTCTGACAGGCAATGCCAAACGCTGGAAAGAGGGCAAATTGACTTGCCGATCACAGAGGGCGGAATTGACGGCGGAAAAACTGCGAACTTCGGGTGAATTGCACGAAATCAGGTTTGAATGGTCGCCTCCCGATTGGACTTTCGCCGATGTTTTGGAACATTTCGGCGAGTTGCCGATACCGCCCTATCTCCATCGGAAAACGGAAGAAAGCGACAAGCAAAATTATCAGACCGTCTATTCAAAAATCAAAGGCTCGGTTGCGGCGCCTACCGCCGGACTGCATTTTACGCCCGCCGTGCTGAACGCTTTGAAAAACAAAGGCGTCAAGACCGAAGATCTGACGCTGCATGTGGGCGCAGGCACTTTCAAACCGGTCAAATCGACTACTTTGGAAGGACACGAGATGCACACGGAAACGTTTTCGGTGAAAAAATCAACGATAGCGCAACTGATTGAAAACGAAGGACATATCTATGCCGTCGGAACAACTTCGGTGCGCACCTTGGAAAGCTTGTATTTTATCGGCGCTTATCTGAAATCGCATCCCGATGCTTCGCCGGACGCGCTTGCCGTCGGACAATGGATGCCCTATTCTCAACACGAACAAACGACTGGTCGAGAGGCTTTATCGGCGCTTTTGGCATCTATGGATCGGCTGCATTTGGATATTTTGACCTCGCACACGCAAATTATGATTGCACCCGGCTATCGTTTTCGTATCGTCTCCGGTATGCTCACCAATTTTCATCAGCCGAAAAGCACTTTGCTGCTGTTGATTTCGGCTTTTATCGGTGATGCTTGGCGTAAGGTGTACGATTATGCTTTGCGAAACGATTTCCGCTTTTTGAGTTACGGCGACAGCTCATTGTTGGAGGCTCAAGCTTGCAACATCCGATAGATCTGCACCTGCGTTGAAACGGCATTGTCTTCAAGCTGTATTTGCAGCGTGTTGATGATGGTGCGTTTGATGCGGCGGTCGGTAACAGGAATGGCGGTTTCGATGCGACGATACAAGTTGCGTTTCATCCAGTCGGCGGACGAAATATAGAGGTCTTCTTGTCCGGCATTGTAAAAATACCAGACGCGGGCGTGTTCGAGAAAGCGATCAACAATCCGAATGACGCGGATATTTCGGCTGTAAGGCTGATCGGTCGCCAAGCAGCAAATTCCGCGCACAATCAAATCAATTTTCACACCGGCTTCGCTGGCACGGTAGAGTTCTTCTATCATCCAATTGTCTTGCAGCCCGTTCATTTTTAGTATGATATGCGCTTTTTTGCCTTGATGCGCCTGCTTTTTTTCGCGGGCAATCATCATCTTCAAGGCGTCCACCATATTGAATTGCGCCACCAAAAGGCGATTGAACGACACGTCGCGATGGGCGGTTTCGAGCATCGTAAACAGGCGCGACAATTCGGTGGTCAAGGTTTTTTGCGACGTCATCACTGCCATATCGGAATAAAGTTTGGCGGTTTTTTCGTTGAAATTACCGGTACTGACGTAGGCAAAAGCGGTTTTGTGTCCGCGAAAATTGGCTTTTTTGCTGACCAAAGCGACTTTGGCATGCACTTTCAATCCCGACAGACTGTAGATGATACGGATACCGGCTTCCTGCATCAGCGCTGCTGTCTGCAGGTTGTTTTCTTCGTCGAATCGCGCTTTCAGTTCGACAAAGACCGTGATTTTTTTTCCGCGTTTGGCGGCGCTGATCAGGTTGTTGATCACTTCCGAATCGGGCGCCACACGGTATTGCGTGATTTTTATTTCTTCTACATCCGGATTAGACGCCGCATCCATCAGAAAATGAATGAAACAGTCGAAAGAATGATAGGGATAATGCAAAAACACATCGCGCTTTTCGACGACCGACAAGACCGATTTGACGCCTTCCAAAGCGGCGACCGGCAAACATTTGAGCGGCGGCAGTTGCAGCTCCGCGCCGATCGGATTGGGCAATTTGTTGAGGTCTTCCATGTTGAGGTGTGCATTGTTGTCGGGAATTCGTTCATCGTCCTGAATAGCAAAGGTTTCGCAGATATATTGCAGACAGTCGGCAGGCATGCGTCGGTCGTAAACAAAACGGCTCAAATCGCCTATCTTACGCTTTTTAACCCGCTTTTTGATGGTTTCTACAATGTCTTTATCTGTCTGAATTTCATCGACATACAAATCGGCGTCCCGCGAAATTTTGATATTATAACTGCCTTCGACCTCATAGCCTTTGAAAACAAATGCCAGATTGACGGCGATCAGATCTTCGGCAAACATATAATAATATTGATTGTCGAGCGGCGGCAATTCGATAAATCGCGGCGTTTTGGCGTAGGGAATCTTCAGCAGGGCGTATTGTCGCTCACCGGTATCTTTTTTCCGCAAGACGACCACCTGATAGAGTCGATTGTCGCGAATGAAGATGCGCACCTCGTCTTTCATCAGAATAAGCGGTTGCAAAAACGGAAAAACTTCTTCCTTGAAATAGCTGTCGGCAAAACTGCGATGCTCGGGACGTAAATTGTTATCCATATACAGCACAATGTTTTGACGCGCCAATTCCGGCAAAATCTGTTCGTGAAAAATGCGGTAAAATTCCGTCTGCTGGCGGGTAACTTCTTTGCGGATTTCTTCCAAAGTATGTTCGGCTTCCGCAGGGTCTTCGTCGGAATGAATTTTTTGCATGATCACGCTACGATGCTCTGCCACGCGGATTTTGTAAAATTCTTCTAAATTAGAGGCGTGAATCGACATGAATTTGAGGCGCTCATAGATGGGAATAGCGGCGTCTTCCGCCTCCAACAATACCCGATAGTTGAACGACAACCAGCTGATGTCTCTATTTCTGTATTCGTAAGGCGTATCCATTTGATTATCAAGTTAATGCTTGCTGATAACTGTCCTGATCGCGGACGTTGATCTCGTCTAATTCGATTTCGAGGACGAAAGGTAAAGATTGATGTTTTATTTTTGCGGGCAATATAAGATCGAAATACGAATATCCAAACTTGTCGCGATAATAACTGCCACGTTTGGCATTGCCTTTGACCGACAGATTCTGACCGTTGGCAAGCAGTTTGGCGCTTCGGATCACAAATATTTTTTCGGCGCTTTTGCTTTTCGGCACCTGTATGCGTAAAAGTTGATTGACCGGCTGATTAAATACCGTAAGATAGATTTTGTTGCCGTTTTGAGTAGCATAGCCCCAGTCCTGTTTGGTCAGATCGGAATGATGTACGCCATAGACGGCAACGCCATTTACAGACATCCAGCGACCGACGGCAGTGGCAATATCGGCTTCTTCTTTCCGAATATTTCCTTCGCCGTCGGGACCAAAATTGATCACAAAATTGCCGTCTAACGCCCGCGTTTGAATCATCATTTTTATCAATTCGGAGGGCGTTTTACAATACGTCCACGACCAATCGTGGTGGTAGCCCCATTGATTTTCGGGAATGGTCATCACACATTCCCAGTCATTGCCGCCTGTTTCCTGTAAATCGGCGGGCAAGTTGCGTTCAAAACGTTGGTCGTAGTCGTCGATCAGATGCCCGTTGGCGTCAACGTGGCGTTTGCCGGTTTCGTCGGCGCGAAAACGACTGCCGATAATCAGACCCGGATGCAGGTTGCGCAACTCCATTCCCAGCGAATCAGCCCAAGCCGCCTGCGCGATCCACGCTTTGTCCCAAGTGCCATCGAACCACAGACCTTTCGTTTCGGGATAATTAGTTAGCAATTCAACTAACTGATTACGAGTGAATTGTTTAAATATCTCGTATTGTTGGCGGTCGTTATCGGAAACAAGATTCGCCCTGTAGCCCGGATGACTCCAGTCGATAATCGAAAAATAGAGATAGACCTCTATACCTTCGGCGGTGTAAGCGTCTATCAATTCGCGCAAAATATCTTTTTGATAGGGCGTATTGGCGACGGTGTAGTCGGTATATTTGCTGTGCCACATACAAAATCCGTCGTGATGTTTGGTGGTGAAAATCATATATTTGGCGCCCATTGCTTTGGCTTGTTTCGCCCATTGTTTGGCGTCGAATCGGGTAGGATTGAACTGTTTATACAGACTGTCGTAAGTCTCGTTGGGCATCTCTTTCCACGAGCGAATCCATTCGGCTGCGCCGGTGTAGTTTTTGCCGTTCCACTGTCCGCCCGCGATGGCATAGACGCCCCAATGAATAAACTGCCCAAAGCCGCTGTCGCGCCAATGCTGCATGGCGGCGTCGCTACGTTTGCCGATGCGATGCGCTCCGTGCTGCAAAACGGTATCCGACGCCGATTGCGCTACTCCCTGCAAGGCGATCCAAAGCGTCGCCAAAAATATCAATGATTGTTTTTTCATCGTTCAAATGTGTTTTATCAGGCTGCAAAGGTAGTGAAAAATTTTGAATAGTGATTGGAATGGATGCCGTCATTGTGGCGAAAGCCGCGTCAAGCGCGGGATGACGCACGCACTCACCTCTATAGAAAGAGGTTGATTATCCGATAATTCACGTTAAAAAAAACAAATTACGGATTTTTCTACCTATTTTGAACGCAAATTCTACCACGACTATACAAAAATCCAACTATCTTTGCACAAAAATTCTAAACGCATGAAAAAAGGAAGAATAAAATTTTTTATTACAGCATTTCTGCTGTCAAGTTTAATAGTGATGATTAACTCTTGCGGTCGTCCTGCGGGCGATGGAGGGGAGTTGGTAGGTATAGGGTCGCAGGCGTGGAGTGAGCCGAATCCGTACGGG
>JAISUM010000068.1 GCA_031272095.1 Candidatus Symbiothrix sp.
ACGTGTTTTTAGCCGATTCCGCCTATCTGCTCACGATGGCGCAGCAAGATTTTCGGGAAATCAGGTTTCATTTCAGTTCGGAGTATTAGAATAATTCTTTTTGTTTTATTCAAAAAAAAACTTATCTTTGCAGCGATAAATCATTATTCATAATATATTAAGAATAAGTTTGTAAAAATTGACGCTCGAAACATGATGTGCAAAAGTAATATTTTTCTTCAAAAATTTTGCTCCCTGTATGTCGAAGGTTTTAGAAATCTGACATGGGGCAAGCCCTTATGGATATTGATTATCATCAAATTATTCATTATCTTTGCCGTTCTGAAAGTCTTTTTCTTCCCCGATTTTCTCGGCAGCCGTTTTAAAACAGAAAAAGCCAAAAGCGAATATATTATGCACGAGTTAACTAAAAGAAATATTAACGAAAAACACAAATTGAATGAATCACATGGATTTAAGTTTGATTGACTGGTCGCGGGCGCAATTTGCGCTGACCGCAATGTACCATTGGATGTTTGTGCCGCTCACTTTGGGTTTGGGTGTCATCATGTCGATTATGGAGACGATCTACTACCGCACCCGAGACGAAAAGTGGAAACGCACCACCCAATTTTGGATGAAGATTTTCGGAATCAATTTTGCCGTTGGCGTTGCTACGGGGATTATTCTGGAGTTTGAGTTTGGAACCAACTGGTCGAATTACAGCTGGTTTGTAGGCGATATTTTCGGTGCGCCGCTCGCCATCGAAGGCATTTTCGCGTTCTTTATGGAGGCAACATTTATTGCCGTTATGTATTTCGGATGGACAAAAGTCAGTCGCGGTTTTCACTTGGCATCCACTTGGCTGACCGTCGGCGGCGCCACGCTGTCGGCGTTGTGGATTTTGGTTGCCAACGCATGGATGCAGTATCCTGCCGGAATGAATTTCAATCCCGACGTTGTGCGCAACGAAATGACCGATTTCTGGGCAGTCGCCCTCTCGCCGGTCGCTCTCAACAAATTTTTTCACACGGTGATCTCCTCGTGGATGTTGGGCGGCGCGGTCGTGATCGGCATCAGTTCGTGGTACCTGCTGAAAAAACGCCACAAAACGTTTGCCCTTGACAGCATCAAAGTGGCGAGCGTCATCGGCATCATCGGCATCTTGCTGTCGTTCATTTCAGGCGACGGATCTGCCCATCAGGTTGCCAAACGACAACCGATGAAATTGGCAGCAATGGAAGGCTTATACGAAGGCGGTAAAAGCGTCGATTTGATGGGATTCGGCATTTTGACGCCGGACAAATGCTACGACGACGCCCACAAAGCCTTTTTGTTGGAGATTCCGGTGCCGATTCCGGGCTTTCTGTCATTTTTGGCGACACGCGATTTTGACGGATACGTTCCGGGCATCAAAGACATTGTTGAAGGCGGCTACGATGCGCCGGAAGGCAAAGCACTTTCGATAGAAGAAAAAATCGCACGCGGAAAAGTGGCGCGATCCGCTCTCGCGCAATACGGCGAAGCCAAAGCTGCCAATGATGAGCAGCAAGCCGCAGAAGCGCGTCAACTGTTGGACGAAAATTTTGCACATTTCGGCTACGCTTATTTTGACACGCCGTCCGACGCAATTCCCAACGTCCCAATGACTTTTTATGCATTCCATATTATGGTCTTGCTGGGCGGATTTTTCCTGCTACTGTTCATTGTCGTCAGTTATGTTGCCTTCAAAGGCAAGTTTGTACGACTCAAATGGCTGCAATTTATCTGTTTGTGGTCGATACCTTTGGCATACATCACCTCGCAAGCAGGATGGATTGTCGCCGAAGTCGGTCGGCAACCTTGGGCAATTCAGGATATCTTACCGGTACAGGCAGCAGTATCGCACATCGAAACCGGTTCGGTACAGCTGACATTCTTCATTTTCCTTGCCTTGTTTACAACCCTGCTGATTGCCGAATTGAGCATCATGGTCAAACAAATCAAGGCAGGTCCCGAATCAAAATAATTATTCACAATTAAATCTATTATTGACATGGACTATTCATTTTATCAGCATTATTGGTGGTTGTTGATTTCGCTGCTGGGCGGAATATTGGTGTTTCTGCTATTTGTACAGGGAGGGCAATCGCTTATCTACGCAATAGGCAAAGAAGATAAAGACTTCAAATTGCTGTTCGGAGCGCTCAAATTGAAATGGGAGCTGACGTTCACCACTTTGGTAACTTTCGGCGCCGGATTTTTTGCATCTTTCCCTCTGTTTTATTCCACAAGTTTCGGAGGCGCTTATTGGGTATGGCTGCTGATTTTGTTCAGCTTTATCATACAGTCGGTTTCGTATGAATTTATCGCGAAAAAAGGAAATTTTCTGGGCAATAAGACCTACAAATTTTTCCTGTTTTTGAATGGCGTACTGGGTCCGGTCTTGCTGGGCGCAGCTGTTTCGACTTTGTTCTACGGAGCGGAATTTGTTGTCAACAAAAACAATCTGACCGACAGTGTGATGCCGATTATCTCTGTCTGGCAAAATCCTTTGCACGGATTAGAAGCTGTCGGCAATCTGTGGAATGTGGCTTTGGGGTTAGCAATATTTTTCCTTGCACGCTGTTTGGGATCCTTGTATTTTATCAATAATATTCCCGACGACAACATCCGCAAGAGCGCACGCAAACAACTGTTGATCAACGCAATAGGATTTTTGTTATTCTTCTTGCCCTATTTGATTGCTTTGTTGTTGAAAACCGGATATGCCGAGACGGAATGTGGTACGATCATTCCCGAATCTTTCAAGTATTGGAACAACCTGATGGCGATGCCTTGGGCGTTGATCATCCTGTTGGTGGGCGTAGTCGCGGTTTTGTTCGGGTTTATCAAAAGTTATTTACAACCGAACTATACGAAGGGTATCTGGTTTGCGGGGATCGGTACTGTTTTAGTGGTGTTTGTCGTCCTGCTGATAGCAGGTTTCAATCACACGGTGTATTATCCGTCGTTGTCTGATATGCAAAGTTCGCTGACCATCGCCAACAGCAGTTCGAGCCTTTTCACACTGAAAGCAATGTCTATCGTGTCCTTGTTTATTCCGGTCGTCATCGCCTACATCTGGTATGTCTGGCGAGCATTGGATAAGAAGGATGTGAGTGATTAGTGATTAGTGTCTACTGATAGTATCATTCCGAAGTGATGCTATCAGTAAAAAAAGCCCGTCATGGCGGACTTGATTCGTTATCCCCTTCAAAGCCCATTTACCACAAAGGCAAGAAAGGCTCACCGGCAAAAATATGTGTTTAAGCATAAATCATAGACAATCTAAAAAGGAAGAAATTAATATCAACCACCCCTCTTAAAGAAGCTCTAAACGCTTTGATCTTGGCATTGAAAGA
>JAISUM010000089.1 GCA_031272095.1 Candidatus Symbiothrix sp.
GTGAGGTTGATAAAATGAACATCCGGAAGTCGCTTGATTTCTTCCGGCGTAATTTCTTCGTTTTTTATAGTTGGATTCTCCCAAATATTACACATCTTACATCGCATTGGACAGCGATACGTAAGGATTATGCTCATATCGGTAGGTTGCGGAATTTTCTTCATTATTATTTCAAACTTTCTCAAAATTAAAAACGTAAAATTTATTATTTTTCATATATTTTCACTATTTCTTTATAATATGTTTGTGGTGAGTATTTTACTTGGGCTTTTTCGGCTATAATTTTGTAATTGAATTTAATTCCCCCCGAAAACAATGCGGTTATCTTATCCTTCAAATCAGCAATATTGCGGCTTTCAAACAACATTCCGTTTCCTTTTAAACTTTCCAAGTTTTGAAAACTTGGAAAGTTTCGGTTGGTATCGTTTATCATCTCCGGTATTCCCCCAATATTTGCGCCCAGCACAGGCGTTCCGAGTGTGAGCGATTCGATGATATTCAAGGGGTTATTTTCGCGACATTCCGATGGGACAACAAGGAACCGCGCCCGTTCTAATATCGGCTTGATTTCTTCGCAAGTTTTATATCCGGTGAAAATAATTTTATCGGAAGCGTATTTCGATTTCAGACTGTCGCCTAACACGCCTACCCCGATCACTATCAGTTTGTAGGGCAGTTGTTCCGCAACTTTCAAAAGCGTTTCAAGTCCTTTTTCGGCAGACAATCGCCCAACGTAGCAATAGTAATCTCCCCTTTCGCCGACGTCGCCTGTTTTTTGATGATCGGCAGTGATAAAATTGTTCAACGTAACAACTTTTTTGCTGTCGAACCCGCCTTTCAGCATTTCATTTTTCATAAATACGCTGGGGCAAATGAACGTATCGGTATATGTTTCCAGTTTTTTCTTGCTCCATGTCAGGGCTTCCAAATACGCCGAAAAGCTTGCTGTGATAGAATTTTTCATACACCGATGGCGTAAAACGTTGATTTTGTTTGTGTAACACAAACGGCACTCTTTCCTGTCGCGCATACAATCGTATCGGGGACAGAGCAATTTATAGTCGTGCATCGTCCAGATCACTCTGATACCTCGTCGGTGTGCGATTTGCGCCACGACAGGCGACAGTTGGCTGTGAATATTGTTCAAATGTATGACATCCGGTTGAAAATCATCTAATAAGGCGGTGAATTTTTGTTTCACTTCCCGATCGCCCAAAAGCCGAAAAAATGCTTTTAGGCGTTGGATTTTTCCTATAAATTCTACTTTCGACGGAAAATACTTGTTCCATTCGGTCGGAATATTTTCGGGGTGCTGCATGGCAAAAACGGCTACCTCGTGTCCTTGTTGTTTCAATAGCTCAACAAGGTTGATCGCAAAGATGCAATCACCGCCGCGCCGATAATAAAATTTATTAACAACAAGTATTTTCATATAGCTGATAGATATTTGTATGTTGCATATTTGTTTATACAAACGCAAAAAACAGACATATATTATATTCTGTTTTGGATTTTTTTCGGTGCCGAGAAAAGCCTTGTCAGCCGGTCTGACAAGTCCGTCATTCCGTGTTTGATACGGGATTTCCAAAAGGGCATTTATTCTCCGAATAAAAAAAGAATTGCCTTTTTGCTTGTAAATCCAAGATTTTCATGTAATTTTGCAGAAAATATTTTTTGCGAATTATGAAACAGGACGATTTGATTTTCTCTTTAATCAACAAGGAACAGCACAGACAATCTTCAGGGATTGAATTGATTGCATCCGAAAATTTTGTAAGTAACGAGGTGATGCAGGCGGCAGGCTCTGTCTTAACCAATAAATATGCGGAGGGCTATCCGGGAAAACGCTATTACGGCGGCTGTCAAGTAGTGGATGAAATCGAACAATTGGCGATCGACCGATTGAAACAAATTTTTCAAGCAGAATGGGCAAACGTGCAGCCTCACAGTGGCGCACAAGCCAATATGGCGGTCTTCCTTGCCTGCCTCAATCCGGGGGATAAGTTTTTGGGACTGAATCTCAGTCACGGAGGACATCTCAGTCACGGTTCGCCCGTCAATTTTTCGGGGCTGACCTATCAGGCTTTGGAATACAATGTCAAAGAAAGTGACGGTCGCGTGGATTACGACCAACTCGAACAGACGGCGCTCCGCGAACGCCCGAAACTGATTATCGCCGGTGCATCAGCCTATTCGCGCGAATGGGATTATGAACGGATCCGTCGGGTAGCAGACGCTGTCGGGGCAATTTTTATGGTCGATATGGCGCATCCGGCAGGGCTGATTGCCGCCGGTCTGCTGAATAATCCGGTGAAATATGCGCACATCGTAACTTCCACCACCCACAAAACACTGCGCGGTCCGCGTGGAGGCGTCATTCTGATAGGCAAAGATTTTCCCAACCCTTGGGGAAAAACCACTCCGAAAGGCGAAATAAAAATGATGTCGGCAATCTTGGACTCGTCTGTTTTTCCGGGCGTTCAAGGCGGTCCCTTAGAACACATCATTGCCGCCAAAGCCATTGCTTTTCACGAAGCTTTGCAGCCGGAATACATTGATTATCAGAAGCAAGTAAAGAAAAACGCAGCAGCTATGGCGCAAGCCCTGACGGACAAAGGCTATACGATCATCTCCGGCGGAACGGACAACCATCTGATGTTGGTTGATTTGCGTTCTAAATTTCCGGAACTGACCGGTAAACAAGCCGAAATTGCGCTGGTGAAAGCCGAAATTACCGCTAATAAAAATATGGTGCCGTTCGACAGCCGCTCGCCTTTCCAAACCTCCGGCTTGCGTTTCGGAACGCCGGCTATCACCACTCGCGGGCTAAAAGAACCGCTGATGGGTGAAATTGTCGAATTGATTGATAGGGTGTTAAGCCACCACGACGACGACTGCGTGATTCAGTCCGTATCGAAACAGGTCAATCGCCTGATGCAAGATTATCCCCTGTTTGCGTGGTGAAACATTTAAATGATCAATCGAATGGAGTTATTTCTTTATAATACATTGAGTCGTCAAAAAGAGTTGTTTGTGCCGCTGCACGAACCGCGCGTCGGAATGTACGTCTGCGGACCAACCGTTTACGGCGACCCGCATCTCGGACACGCCCGTCCGGCAATCACTTTCGACGTACTGTTTCGCTATCTTACCTATCTCGGATATAAAGTGCGCTACGTCCGCAATATTACCGACGTCGGACATCTTGTGAACGACGCCGACAGCGGCGAAGACAAAATCGCAAAAAAAGCGCGCCTCGAAAATCTTGAACCG
>JAISUM010000003.1 GCA_031272095.1 Candidatus Symbiothrix sp.
AACAATATGAAACCCGAAATCAAACTTTTTGAAGAACAGAAAATTCGCACCGTGTGGAACGAAGATACGGAGGAATGGTATTTTTCTGTGGTAGATGTGGTTGGCGTTTTAACCGACCAGCCAACGCACGACGGCGCACGAAAATATTGGAGTGTGCTGAAAACCCGTCTAAAACAGGAAGGCGCCGAGTTGACTACAATTTGTAGTCAACTGAAATTGCAAGCGGCAGATGGCAAAAATTATCTTACGGATGTGGCTGATACACAGCAACTTTTTCGTATTATTCAATCAGTTCCGAGTAAAAAAGCAGAGCCGTTTAAGCAATGGATGGCGCAAGTAGCACAGGCAAAGCCGTAGTTTCGCCTCTCAATGCCCAAAAGGGCATTTTACTCGGCAAACAGAATGAAAACCATAGATTAACAAGTTTGTAAGTGCCAGAAATTTTTCAGACAGCCTTTGTCAGTAATGAGTGTTAGCGATTGCCGTACATTTGTTCGTAATATTTTTGGTAATCGCCGGAGGTTACTTCTTTTACCCAATCCTGATTTTCGAGATACCAGCGAATGGTTTTGACAATGCCATCTTCAAAACGTGTTTCGGGATACCAGCCGAGTTCGTTGGTGATTTTTGTCGGGTCGATAGCATAACGCTGATCGTGTCCGAGCCGGTCGGTAACATAAGTGATCAAACTTTCGTTGATCCACGAAATATCGTCGCCGGTCTTTTTCAAAGCTTTGCGATAAGCGGGAGTTTCTTCCAACAATCGTTTGATCGTAGAAATAGTGAGTTTAACGATTTCGATATTCTTTTTTTCATTATGACCGCCGACATTATAGACTTCACCTACTTTACCTTGCAAAACGACTGCATCAATGGCTTTGCAATGATCTTCTACATAAAGCCAGTCGCGCACATTGCTGCCATCACCATAGACCGGCAACTGTTTTCCTTCGAGTATATTCTTGATAATCAGCGGAATCAATTTTTCCGGAAAATGATAGGGTCCGTAATTGTTGGAGCAGCGTGTAATGTTGACAGGCATTTTATAAGTTTCGCCGTATGCTTTAACAATCAAATCGGCGCCGGTTTTGGAGGCGCTGTAAGGACTGCGTGGATCGAGTGGCGTCGTTTCGGTAAAATAGCCGGTAGCGCCAAGACTGCCATAAACTTCGTCTGTCGAAACTTGCAGGTATTTCACGCCGTTTTTGTAGGTCGGATAGCCGTGAGCGTCTTTTCCGGTTGTCCAATATTTTTTTGCGACGTCTAACAGGTTTTGCGTTCCAAGAATATTGGTTTCCAAAAAGACTTGCGGATTTTCGATGCTCCTATCCACATGACTTTCCGCCGCAAAATTTACGACATAATTGATCGGATATTTTTCAAAAATTTCCGTAACGACTTTGCGGTCTTTGATGTCGCCTTTCACAAAAGTCAAACGCGGATCTTTCAAATCTTCCTTGATGGTGCCGAGATTGCCGGCATAAGTCAGATCGTCTAATACAACAATCTGAATATCAGGATGTTTCTTCAATAAGTATTTTACAAAATTGGCGCCAATAAAACCTGCGCCACCGGTTACTAAATAGGTCATAATTAGTGATGAATGATTAGTGATTAGTGATTAGTGATTAGTGTTTAATGATCAGTAAGGGACAAAATATATTGTCCATAGGCGGTTTTGTCCAATGCACGACCGAGTTTTTCGAGTTGTGCATCGCTGATCCATCCATTTCTCCATGCGATTTCTTCGATACAGGACACATAAAAACCTTGTCGTTTTTGGATGGTTTCCACAAAGTTCGAGGCTTCCAAGAGGCTGTCGCAGTTGCCGGTGTCCAACCATGCGAATCCGCGTCCGAAGAGTGTTACATGCAGTTGATCTTCGTTTAAATAGGTGCGATTCAGGTCAGTGATTTCATATTCGCCGCGTGCCGACGGTTGCAATGCTTTGGCGCGTGCAACGACCGTATTGTCATAGAAATACAATCCCGGAACGGCGTAATTGGACTTAGGCTGTGCAGGTTTTTCTTCTATCGACAGCACTTTTCCGGTGGCGTCGAATTCGACTACGCCATAAGCGCGCGGGTCTTTCACATAGTAGCCGAACACGCAGGCGCCTGTAGGATAGGATTGCGCTTCTCTCAACATTTTAGAGAAGCCTTGTCCGTAAAAAATATTATCGCCCAAAATCAGACAAGCCGGTTCGTTTCCGATAAATTGTTCGCCCAAAACAAATGCTTGCGCCAGACCGTTAGGAACTTGTTGTATGATGTATTCAAACTTCATACCCAAGTCTTTTCCATCGCCCAGTAGTTGTTGAAACATAGGCAAATCGCGGGGCGTGGAGATGATCAGTACTTCGCGAATACCGGCAAGCATCAAGGTCGAAAGCGGATAATAGATCATCGGCTTGTCATAGACCGGCATAATTTGCTTGGAGATGGATTTGGATAGCGGAAATAAACGGGTTGCGCTTCCGCCTGCTAAAATAATTCCTTTCATATTTCTAATTCATTAAAAGGGATGCCGAATTTGTCTTTATCGGAAAGAATAAAAACCGATGGCGGCAATGTCCAGTGTATATTTAAATCGGGGTCTAAACAGTTGATAGTAACCTCACTTGCAGGTGCATAGATGTTATCTACTTTATAGTTAAAGACCGCCAATTCGCTCAACACCAAAAAGCCATGAGCAAAGCCTCGCGGGATAAAAAACTGTCGGCGATTTTCTGCCGATAATTCTACGGCTTTGTATTTTCCGTAGGTAGGCGAGTTTTTACGCACGTCTAATGCGACGTCCAACACTTTTCCGGTCGTTACCCGCACCAATTTTGCCTGCGCCGCTGCGCCTGCCTGAAAATGCAATCCGCGTAATACGCCGAAAGCCGATTGAGATTCGTTGTCTTGGATAAAATCCACTGTACCAATGTGTTTATCAAAGTCTTCCTTTTTATAGGTTTCCATAAAATAACCCCTCGAATCTCCGATTACTTTGGGTTCCAATATCCATAAACCCTTAATTTCCGTTTCTATATAGTTCATTGTTGAAAAAAAATTGAATGAATTTGCAAAAGTAATAATAATGCTTGAATATTTCGCTGTTTCAATGAAATTTTATTGATATACGTCGTCGTCTTCATCTGTTTTCGGTGCGTCGTCGTCGGGCGGTGCATAATCGAAATCGTCATCCGGATCTGCTATCCGAATATCCATCGGACGTCTGACAATACTTTCTATATCGCTGAAAACATATTCGTTGAGCTTGTTCCAAAGCAAGTCTTTCAAGGCTGTCAGTCCGCGTTGGGTGATTGCCGAAATGAAAATGTGAGGAAGGTCGTCGGGCAAATCCTGTGCGAGGGCGGTTTCCAATTCTTCATCGAGCATATCAGATTTTGAGATTGCCAAAATACGCTGTTTATCAAGCAATTCAGGGTTGTATTGCGCCAATTCGTTCAAGAGAATTCGGTATTCTTCCCGGATGTTATTTGCATCGGCAGGCACCATAAACAGCAGGAGTGAGTTGCGTTCGATATGCCGCAGAAATCGCAGTCCCAGCCCTTTGCCTTCGCTGGCGCCTTCGATAATACCGGGTATATCCGCCATCACAAACGTATGGTCGCCACGCACATCTACAATGCCCAGACTTGGTTCCATCGTCGTAAAAGGATAATCGGCTATTTTGGGTTTGGCTGCCGATATGGTCGATAGCAAAGTAGATTTACCCGCATTTGGAAAACCCACCAGCCCTACGTCAGCTAACAGTTTGAGTTGTAAAATGATACGTCTTTCTTCGCAGGGTTCGCCCGATTGTGCATATTTAGGCGCTTGATTGGTTGCCGATTTGAAAAAAGCATTGCCTTTTCCGCCGCGACCGCCTTTTAGGAGTACGATTTCCTGACCGTCGTATTGAATATCGCAGATAAAGGCGCCGGTATCGCCATCGAAAACCACTGTTCCGATCGGCACTTCGATGAGGCGATCTTCGCCGTCGGCTCCGTGACTGAGTCGCCCGCTACCGTTACCGCCGTGTCCGGCAAGAATATGACGCTCATATTTGAGGTGGAGTAATGTCCAATGATTATGATTGCCGCGCAGGATCACATTGCCGCCATTGCCGCCGTCGCCGCCATCGGGACCTCCGAAAGGGATGTATTTTTCGCGACGGAAATGCATCGATCCTCTGCCTCCCTTCCCCGACCGCGCATAAATTTTAACATAATCGACAAAATTGGATTCAACCATTGTTTATTGCAGATAGAGCAGACGATCTATCACCTGCGAAATTTCGTCAAAGACATTTTCTATCGAATTGTCGCCTTTGATTATGAACAGTTTTCCCTGTTTTTTATAATAATCTTTGAGCGGCTCGGTATGTTCTTTATAGACTTCTAAACGGTGTTTGATGGTCTCGATATTGTCGTCTGCCCGTCCGGTCAATTTGCCACGTCGGGTCAAGCGTTCAATCACATCCGCATCTTCGACTGTCAAACTGAACGCTGCCACTATCGGCATTTTACGTTCCCGCAAAAGGTTGTCTAATGTTGTGGCTTGCAGAATATTACGCGGAAATCCGTCAAAAATATAGCCTTTGCTGTGCTGTGTTTTGTCTAACACTTCGGCGAACATTTTGATGATGACGTCATCCGGAACGAAGTGTCCCTGATTGGTATATTGCGCAGCCAAGCGTCCAAACTCGGTTTGGTTGTCTATTTCTTGACGAAGGATTTCGCCTGTCGAAATATGATGTAAATTGTATTTTTTTATGATCAACTCGCTTTGTGTGCCTTTTCCTGATCCGGGAGCTCCAAAAATAACTATATTCAACATTATTTACCTCTATTTTATTCTTTTACTACTTTATATATGTTTCGCAAATTTCTGCCGTGTCCGTTATAATCCAGACCGAATCCGACGATAAAATCATTGGGAATTTCTCTGACGACATAATCGGGATGTATCGGCAGTTGCAATGCTTTGGGTTTGAACAGCAGTGTTGCGATGCGGATCGACGCCGGATTTTGCTGTTTAAAACACTGCAACAAGTGGTGCATGGTATGTCCGGAGTCAATAATATCTTCCACGATGACAATGTTTCGACCGGTGATGGTTTCGACCAAGCCTTGAATTTCGCTCATTGCCTCGCCGCGTTCCAGACCTGCGTAAGATTGCAAGCGGACAAAAGTTACATCACAGGCATGTTTAAAGCGTCCGATCAGTTCTGCGGCAAACATAAACGATCCGTTCAGAATAGCGATAAACAGTGGCTCTTTGTCCTGCAAATCGTCATTCAATCTGTCGGCAACTACATCAATGTTTTTCAATATCTCTTGTTCCGGCAAAAATAATTCAAACTTCTTATCTTTTAATTGCACTTGATTCATAAGCATTTTTTCTTTTGCGGCTGCAAAGATAAACAAAATTTATCATAATTCAAATATTAAAGACTTGTTTTATTACATTTGTAATGTATAATATATCTTCTTTTTTCAAGATAGAGCTTGATGGGAGGCACAATCCGGCTTCAAATATTTTTTCGCTCGTGCGGTCGCCGTAATAGGGCATTTGTTGGAAAACAGGTTGCAGGTGCATGGGTTTCCACACCGGACGTGATTCGATATTTTCGGCTTCCAATGCCAAACGCAGCGTTTCGCGGGTAATGCCGCCCGACTGTTGCGGATCTATTTCGATTGCCGTCAGCCAGTAATTGGAATAATAATCGGCGGAAGGCTCTGTTTGAAAACGAATTGCCGAGATGTTTGCTAATTCCGTACGGTACAGTTGGTTGATGGCACGGCGTTGTTCAATACGTTGTGGCAGAACAGTCATCTGTGCACATCCGATACCGGCAAGGATATTGCTCATTCGATAATTGTATCCGATCTGCGAATGTTGGTAATGCGGAGCGGCATCCCGTGCTTGTGTCGCCAAATAGCGGGCGTCTTTCATCAGTTGTTCGTTGGCAGAGACCAAAACGCCGCCACCCGAAGTCGTGATGATTTTATTACCGTTAAATGAGATGGCAGCCATATCACCCAGCGTTCCGCAATGTTTGCTTTTGTAGGTCGATCCCAAGGATTCGGCGGCATCTTCTATAATCGGTATTCCATAATGATCGGCAATAGTGCGTATTTCATCCATCCTTGCAGGCATACCGTAAAGATGCACCGGAATAATGGCTTTGGGCTTTTTGCCTGTAATTTTGATTCGGTCTGCAATCGCTGTTCCCAAAAAATCCGGCGACATATTCCAAGTATCCGGCTCGCTATCGACAAAGACCGGCGTCGCACGTTGATACAGCACCGGATTTGCCGACGCCGCATAAGTAAAAGTCTGACAAATCACTTCATCTCCGGCATCAACATTCAGTAATATTAATGCCAAATGTAAGGCTGCCGTCCCCGAATACAAAGCTAATGCGTGGCTTTTGTTCCCCAAAAACCGGTTGAGAGCATTCTCAAAATCATCCAAATTACGACCGGCTGTCGTAACCCAGTTTTCGTCAAAAGCTGCTTGGACATACGCCAATTCCGCACCGCTCAAATGCGCAAGAGAAAGATAGATTTTATCGTGCATATCGTAAAAATTTGCGCAAAGGTACAACAATTCGGACAATAATTCATACCTTTGTCCGAAAATAATAACGATTTATATATGATTCTTGAAGTTTGTATTGATTCGATTCAGGGGGCGCACATTGTAAAAGAGACAGGGGCGCAGCGCGTCGAATTGTGCGCCAATCTGCCGGAAGGTGGCGTTACGCCCTCTTTGGGGACGGTAGAGAAAGTGTGTGAAATATTGTCTTGCAAGACGCAAGTGCATGTTCTGATTCGTCCGCGAGGCGGCGATTTCCTGTATTCCGACGACGAATATGCTGCCATGCTCTCGGATATTGCCTGTTGTGGCAAAGCGCACTGTAATGGCGTAGTTATCGGAATGTTACATCCGGATGGAAGGATAGACAAAGTGCGTTGTCAAGCGATGGTAGCCTTGGCGCACCGTCTGAATATGAGCGTTACGTTTCATCGCGCTTTCGACCGCAGTTGCGATTTGTTTCAATCCTTGGAAGACTGTATCGAAATCGGTTGCGACAGGATTTTGACTTCCGGTGGTTATGAATCGGCTGTGCAGGGAAAACACATTCTCAAAGCCTTGATTGAGCAGGCAAACAGACGTATTATTGTGATGCCGGGTGCCGGAATCACGCCCGACAATGCCGCAGAACTGATTCGAGCGACAGACGCACAGGAAATTCATGGCACTTTTCGCAGCCTCTATCGCGGACAAACACAATACGAAAATCCGAATTTCAGCCGACAAGCCCAACAAGAATATTGGCAATGGTTACCGGATGCAAGGAAAATCGACAAAATTGTTGCGCTATTTTGAAAAGAACTTGTTGGAGCCGCCGCCCTACCCCACCACTACTTTTTGTTTTTTCAAAATTATTCACTACCTTTGTCGCTTGAATAATTGTTATAGTTGAAATTCAATGAAAAATACGAAAAATATCAGGCAACAACTACTTGCAACAAACGCCGATTTGCTGCAAAATTTCGCATACAACTCACTGAATATCAATAATTTAACATTTTACCCCCCCCGTTAATATTTCTTAACAATCCATTCTCATCCCCCGATATTTCTTTTGTCAAAAAACGGAACATCTGCGAACTCATGCTGCAAAGTGTGGGGCTTTTCGGCTTGGGACAGAGAAAAAAATCTATGAATTATCAGCAATTAAATATAAAAAATTATGAGATGTAAAAACTGTGGTTGGGACAATCCCGACGAAAACACCCTGTGTGAAAAATGCGGCAACGCGCTCGGCGGAAATGCGGGCGAGGCTGCAAGCTCTGCAAAGCAAACGCCTGCAGAAAGTTACGAATCGCGCAAAACTGCCGTCGGATGCCCGCATTGCGGCTATCCGGTCAGACCGGGCGACAGCCGTTGCCCGCAATGCGACAGTCCGCTTTCGGTCAAAGAAACGGCAAAAGAAACCGCTATCGCCTATCCTGCCAACGGCGGCGGGACGCGACTGCCCGGAATGAACGGCGCTCCTGCGGAAGGCAGACGGCTCGCCGGACTGCTCATTACTTATTCGCTCAATCCGCTCGGCGATTTTTTCCCTGTCTATGAAGGGAAAAACACCGTCGGACGTGATAGCGGGACGAATATTCGTCTGAACGGCGACACGCTTGTGTCGGGCAAACATCTGACGATTCTCTATCGCGCTGTGGATAAAAAGTTTAAGTTCAAAGACGAACAGTCGAGCAACGGCACTTTCATCAACGACAATCTGCTTGACGAAGGCGAATTGGCGAATGGCGACATTATCCGCGTCGGCAACACAAGGCTGCTGTTCTTTGCCGTTCCGGAATTTTAATTGCCTGAACTTTTTAAAAATGGCTGCAATAGAAAGATTGGATTGCAGGACAGGCGATTACATTGCGGGCTATCGCATTGAATCTGTTCTCGGTGAAGGCTCTTTCGGAACGGTTTTTCGTGTAAAAGACGCCAACGGTCGGGAATATGCCCTCAAATTGCTGAAACTCTGGGCAATTCCGCCAAATATCCGTCAGAGTTTGCTCGCCCGTTTCGATATGGAATTTGAAACGGGGCAAATCCGTAGCGACTACCTCGTTCATTCCATTGAACACGGTTTTCATCGTGATGTTCCGTATATCGTGATGGAATATTGCGCCGGCGGTAATCTGCTGAAACTGATGGGAAAAACCGAAAATGCCGATATGACGCAGATTGCGCGGGACATTCTTTGCGGACTGCGCGATTTGCACCGCTCCGGCAAAGTACATCGCGACCTGAAACCCGAAAACGTCCTTTTCAAAACCGACGGAACGGCTGCCCTGACCGACTTCGGCATCGCAGGCGACCGCAACAAACGGCTGACTGAAATGCGCACTTGGGGCAGTCCGGGACAAATCTTTGGCACTTACGGTTTTATGCCGCCTGAACAAGTGGCTGCCGACCGCGAGGCGACCGTCCTGCCGACGACCGATATTTTTTCTTTCGGCGTCGTGATGTATCTCACACTGACCGGTCGCCTGCCCTTCGGAAATCTCGGCAACGACAGCGACCTTGTCGAATATATCCGGCGCGGACGCGAAGGGATTTGGGATTCTTCGGCTTTGCAGCGTGCACCTTGCGGACAAACATTTTTGCCGCTGATTTCCGCCTGCCTAAAACCCAATTTCCGCCAACGATTGCAAACTGCCGACGAGGCGCTTGCAATGCTGCCTGCCGTTTCTTTCGCAAATCAAAAGAAAACGATTGACGCGGGCGATTTTCAACGCGAAATCCGCAAGGGACTGCTTTTGCGCGTGATGCAGGGCGAAGAATACGGTAAAACTTACAAACTCAATGATTTACTGCGCGGACAAGGTCGCGTTCTCACTGTCGGCAGATTCGACGGCGGCGATACGGCAAACAGTCTGCAAATCGTTGAAAATCAAAGTCGCTACATTTCGCGGCGGCACTGCACACTCGAACTCGATTTTGCCTCTCACTCTTGGTTTATCCGCGACGGACAATGGGATAAAAACGCAGACGACGGCTGGCGACGCTCGCTCAACGGCACTTTTGTCAATTCTGTCGAGGCGCCGAAAAACGGCATAAGCATTGCTGTCGGGGATATAATTTCTGTGGGCGATGTGAAGTTGAGAGTGGAAGGGTATTGAAGTTAGAAGTTAGAATTGAAAAAGAAAGATAGATGGTTATGATTCAAAGGTATAGACATAAAGGCAAGTGTTTGTTTTCAAATTTGCGAAATATTTTTGAAACCAATAACAAGGCAATAAAAATGTTGAAGATAATTTCTTGGGGAAATGCAAGACGTGAGGAAAGGCAATCCGTTAGGATTGCATCTATCGGTAGAAAAAACGATGCCGTCCTCGCCTCTCTGCATCCCGTCGGGGATGCATCCTTACAGGATGCAAAGGGAAAATGGTATGCCGCATTTTCTACCGATAGATGCATCCCTACGGGATGCGGTGGCTACGAAAATGCGACCTTGCAAGCCGCACCGCCCCAAACCTCATTTTTACCTAATTTGTATTTTAACAAAACAACCACAGTAGCGACTCCGTGCCGTCAGGCACGGAATGTGGGAGGGGATAAAGGGAATATTAACAAATTAAATAACAACAAATTATGTGGAAATTTTTAAGTAACAACTTTACTGCAATAGCAGTTACTACAATCGGAGCTTTCTTTGGTTTTTTATTCGCTTTGTGTATAGAGTGGATAAGATTAATGCTGGATAAAAAGAAAACCCAAAAACTCATTGAAAATGAGAACAAGAGAAAAATAGAGTATTTCATACTTTTATTAGAGGAAGTTGTTCGTGTTTCTGAACAACAAGCAAATATTATAAGAAATTATATCATGGAACAAAGACGAAATTTTTTATCCATAAAAACGCTTACCCTTATCGCAACTAATGTTTTTACTCGACTAAAAAACATTGATAATAGAGGCGTTTTCGAGGCATTGGCAGCACGATTCAAAAATGATAAAACGTGGCTATCGCGATATAATAAACTTAATTCAAGTCTTGATTTCTTGGAAGGATTATTGAGAGAAGAGTTGCACAGAATCAATAATAATACTCTTGAAAAAGGCTATAAAGATTTGTGCTATATAAGAGATTTGATAGAGTATATTGCAAACGTGTTATCAAAAGAGGCTATGCGTAAAGCGAATGAACTTGGCGATGGGCGCTTTGAAGATTCTGAATACCAGTTTATAGATGCAAAAATAAAATTATACCGGCAACTTATTGAAGAACAATCAAATTTAAATAAAATTGGCACGCATTTCTTGCTGCCGATGCAGAAAGAAATATTAGAAGAATACCTTGAATTTAAAGAATATCCATACATTCAGGATATTCTTTTCAAAAGCAAAGACGCAAGAGTTCGGATGAATAATGTAAGGCAAGATATTCAAAATGTTCTTAATACATATCAAAGATATGTTCAGCAGATGCAACAGTCAATTGAATACATTGAGCAGATGATAATACAATTAAATAATAAACAATATGGAAAGACATATTTATAGATTAGAAGACGTTTTCGATGAGTCCAAATTTCCTGATTTGACGTTTGTCCCAATAAAGGAATATCCTTTCTTGCAATCTGCTATCAGGACGGCAGGCAAACATATTACATTATCCGGTCCGTCTGGTAGTGGGAAAACTACTATCATAAAGAGACTTTTACTGGAAGAAAAGATAACAGATAATGATTTGTTTTGGATTAATGCAAGAGAATATGAAAACGCATCAAATTTTTTGGAGTTGTTTGCAATGTCATTATCAGAACCAAATATCAAATTAGAAAGCGTTTTTGATTTATTAAGTTGCACAAAATTTGTAATAATTGATGATTTCCATTTCCTACCAAAAGACGTAAGATTTGAGATAGCCCAGAAACTTAAATTGCTACACGAAAAGCATATTCGCTTTATTTTGATAGGAATCACAAGTTCTGCACAAGAATTGGTTGGTGTTGATTCGGAGTTAGGTATTAGAAATGCACCTTTTGAATTGAAGACACAGGATGCCGACTTTACAAACGCTTTAATCAGCAAAGGAGAAGAATTGTTAAATTTCAATTTCTCTTCAAAAAGTAAAGATGATATTATCAGTGCTTCAAGCGGTATTCCTTCTATTGTTCACATTATTTGCAGAAATGCTTTAATAATGAACTCGATTACTGAAACACTGTTCGAATCCCAGAAAATTGAAATTGATTTTGAAAGACTAAAGAAGGAGATTATCAGAATTTTTGATGCGAAATATTTTAATCAGATACTTGCCATTGCAAAGGGGAAAGGACAGTCAACGCTAAATACCTATTTTGATATTATAGAGGCAATTTCAAGAGACAGTAGATTGGAAATACCGATAGAAGATATAAAAGAGAAATTACTGCAATCAATTAAAGACGAGAAAAAACGAAAACGTAAATCTTCTTCTTTGCAGAGTTGTTTAGTTAATTTGGCTGATGTTATTAAGAGTAATAATAGTACATCTCTTATTTACTATAACAAAGATAGTAATGTGATTGCAATAGAAGACCCTTCTTTAAGATTCTATCTTAATCTTTTTGATATTGAAAAATTAAGAAACAAACTGAGAATCCGCGAAAGCCAATTTACTTACGACGTGGCTATATCTTTTGCCGGCGAAGACAGAGTGGTAGCAGAAGATTTTAAACGGTTATGTGAACAAAATGGATTGTCCGTTTTTTATGATTTTGATCGTCAGGCACAATTATGGGGACGGGATTTGAGTCGGATTTTTACTGACGTTTATCGATATGAATCTAATTTTATGGTTATTCTTGTTTCCGATTCATACAAAAATAAAGATTGGACAAACTATGAATTTGCAAATGGCAAAGATGCAGAAAAAGAAAGGTCATTGGAATACTTGTTGCCTATTAGAATAGACGATTCTCATATAAAAGGGTTGAAAGAAACGGTAAGTTATATGGATTTGCGAACACAATCTATGGAACAAATTGTAGATGCCCTGATAGAAAAGATTAATAATATCCAATAAATAAAAGGTGATGGAAGAATATAATTCATTTGAAGAAAAGGGTATCTATTTTATATTTGGAGATGTGCGAATAGATAATGACAAGGATTTTAACTATTATACTGACTTGTTACAAGTTCAATATGCTCAAAAGAATTTTATTTTTAGAGGTGTATCCGAAGCTAAATTTAAGATGTTTAATTCCGCACAAATATTATGGGAGAAAAACTCATCAGAGGAAGATTATTATGACGAAAACAAATATGATGAGCTCATAATCTTTTTAATGGATGAGTGCAAGAAATGGAACTTTGGTAGTATTCCAAATTATTTTAAAACATACAGCATAAGCGATAAAAATGCTGTTGCTTATTTGAGCCTTATGCGACATTATGGCATACCAACACCACTAATTGATTTTACAAAAAATCCAAATAATGCTTTATATTTTGCAGTTGAATCAATATCGGATAAATGTAGAGAAAGTCATTATGAGATAGATAATTATTTTTCAATATATTACACCTATCAAACCAATATGGCATACGATAGTTTCCAAGATGTGTTCAATAAAAACAGAGAAAACAAAAAAGCAGGCGAATTTGATTACTCAGATTTAACAAAAAATGGAATAGTGCTAATCACGGATGATATAGATGAATTTAAAATCGTAAATAATATCAGAATTGCTAATCAAGAGGGGCTTTTCTTTTATAACAATAGCCCTTATTTGCCTATTGAAGAACAATACAAGGGAGTTGCCGATTCTCTTTTGGAAAGAGTTGGCAGACAGGAATTTGACAGGCTGCTTGTTCACGACACTTTCGCCGGTTGTTTGAATTTTCATAAAAAATACGCATCTCACATAAAGAAAGTTTTGAACAATATGCAAATTACAAAAGAATTTATTTATCCTGAATTAAGTGATTTGGCAAAACATATAAATAAATTCTTTTACAAAGAATCAACAGTAAAACCCCATGACGGCTTTATTTCGCCATCGCGAAAAAAGAACCAAAGAAGAAAAAGGTAAACAATTAAAACAAAAAAATATGACAAAAAAAATCTTTTTATTACTCATCCTGTTTGCTGCCCTGTACAGCAACATCGCCGCCCAAACCTACTCAGGCGGTTCCGGCACCGAATCCGATCCATATCTGATTTCTTCAAAAGCGGATATGATTGCTTTGGCAACCGCCGTAAATGGCGGTACGACTTATTCCGGCAAATATTTTTTGCTGACAGCCGACATTTCAGGAATCACAACCTGCGTCGGCTATCAAAATCAATTTAGCGGAACTTTTGACGGAAACGGGCACGAACTTGACATTAACAACGCATCGGGCGTGTTTGGCACTTTGTCTGAGGCAACTGTCAAAAATTTGGGAGTAAAAGGCACTGTTACAAACACAACAGGCACTTATGCAGGTGGTATTTGTTCAATAAGCGATTATTCTACTATTACAAACTGTTATAACTTGGCGAATGTAACTTTATCGGGTTCATATTTTATTTATGTCGGTGGCATTTGTGGTTCTGCGTCAGGCGGTAGCATATCATACTGTTACAATCTTGGAAATATTTCAGGTACTGGGTCTTCTGTTCCATTCGTCGGGGGTATTTGTGGGG
>JAISUM010000084.1 GCA_031272095.1 Candidatus Symbiothrix sp.
AAATCCATTCCGCTGAAAAACATCAAGGATTTTTGCGGAAAACCATTGGTGTATTGGAACGTAGCCGCTTTGCAAAATTGCAGCAAGGTGGACGAAATCGTTGTTGCCACCGATTCGGACGAAATAAAATCTACGGTCAAAGGTTTTTGTTTCGGCAAAGTAAAAATTTTTGACCGTTCTGCCGAGAATGCCTCCGATACGGCAAGTACCGAAAGCGTGATGATAGAATACCTGAATCAGGCAAATTACCGGTCTGACGATATTTTTATGCTTGTGCAGGCAACATCGCCGCTGACCGAAACCAAGCATTTCGACGAGGCGTTAAACATTTATGCGCAAGGCAAATATGATTCAATGCTGACCTGTGTCCGCAATTACCGTTTCTTTTGGGATGAAGACGGGACAAGCCGGAATTACGACTATCGCAACCGTCCGCGCCGACAGAATTTTGTGGGCGAACTGATGGAAAACGGCGCATTTTATATCAACACCGTAGGCAATATTTTGAAAGACAAAAACCGTCTTTCCGGCAAAATCGGGATTTACGAGATGCCCGAATATACGGCAACTGAAATTGACGAGCCTGACGACTGGACTGTTTTGGAAAACCTGATGCGGAAATATGTTTTGCCAGCGCAGGCGAAAAAAGATATAAAATTGGTTTTGACCGATGTTGACGGCGTTCTGACCGACGGGGGAATGTATTACAGCGAAAACGGCGACGAACTGAAAAAGTTCAATACCCGCGACGGTATGGCATTTGAGTTACTGCGAAAAGCAGGAATAAAAACAGGTATCATCACATCCGAAAATACGCAAATAATGGAACGTCGCGCAAAAAAAATGCAAGTCGATTACCTTTATCAGGGCAAGCGCGAAGGCGGGAAACTTGCGGCGGCAAAAGAAATTTGCGAGAAAGAGCGGATTTCGTTTGACAATGTTGCATATATCGGCGACGACGTAAACTGCCTGGATTTGCTTGCGGCAGTCGGCTTGGCGGCTTGTCCGGCTGATGCGGCAGCAAAAGTAAAACAACTGCCTGATATTAAGGTGCTTAAAACACGAGGCGGTGAAGGAGTATTTAGAGAGTTGGCGGAATGGATAATAGTATAATATTGTGGAAAAGTGTATGTTATGACAAATTTGCAGACCCGCAAAGCATATATTGAGATCTTGCAGCAACTGCAAAACGAAATATACCCACAGTTGAAAAAATGCTGGGGATTTCATCCTTGGGCTATTATTCAAAATAAAGTGGGATATTTCTTGCACATGATCGCTAATGGAAAATACAAAGAAGATGATTTCACGAATTATAAACGCATTTATTTTAGCCGCAAAATACGCAGAACCGACGTCAAACATTTTCTTAAATTATGGTGGAAAGCTTATCGCTTGAAGAAAAAATGGAAGAATGTTTTGAGAGATCACACCTTGTTTATTTCGTGGCATTCTAATCTGAACGGCAAAAATGAAAACATCTATATCCATCCGATGATCAAGCTGTTAGACAAAGAAAACAAACCGTCAGTCATCCTGCACATGGGTACAACGACCTTTGAACCGGACAGCATCACCGGCTTTTATCAGCAACTGCTCGAATATCACAAATTGAAATTGAAGATCAAAGCTTATTTTTTCAATCCGATACCCGCTGTGTTGCATAATTCTCGACTGGTGCAAGATTTTTTTGAGCGGTCAAACAGTAAATTCAGCGACGGCATCGCCCATAACATTTATTGGTCTATCATTCATCATCAGAACGCTTTCGACGCCTTTTCGACGCTTTTGAAGACCACAAAACCCGAATTGGTTTGGTTGTATTGTTATTATGGGCAGGAATCGTTTATCCGTGCCGCAAATAAATGTCGAGTGAAACTCGTAGAATATCAACACAGCGCATTCAGTTCCGATCATTTTGCCTATACCAAATGGAAAAACATTGACGACTATTCCGAACATTTTCCGCCGCTGTTTTGGACTTGGAACAAACAAAGCAAGCAAATTATTTTGGAAAATTTCACCGGTAAGCGCTACCGTCCGAAAGTACTCTGTGGCGGAAATTTGTATATCAGAGAGCAAAAAGAAAACTTGCAAGCGATTGCCATCAATGCAGAAAATCGAAAAAATAAAATCCTCGTTTGTCTGCAAGGACGGTGGATCCCCCATTTTATCGAAAAATTTATTTTAGACCATCCGGATTACTTTTGGTATATTCGCCTTCACCCGCGCTATCCGGAAGATAAAAGCCGAATGGACGACTTAAAACAAAAAATTCCCGACCGGATAGAAACCGAACAGGCAAACGCGCTGCCCCTCTATGAACTGTTTTTAAAAGTCAGTTTTAATCTGACTGCTTTTTCGGGAACAGCTATCGAAGCCCCTGAATTTGGCGTACAGACCATCATTTTCGGGGAAGACGGATTTTCGCAATTTAACGAACAGATCCATGCAGGCTTGTTCAAGTATGTGAAAACCGAAAAAGACTTGCAGGAGGCGCTGACAACCCCCAATCAGATAGTAACGAGTAATGAAAATGACGCAACTGTTTGGCATGAATTATATGCCGCAAAAAAATAATCTAATAATAACAACAGAAAAGAAATGTTAGCAACAATAAAAAAAGCAGTCAAAAAAATATTGGTTTTATCAGGCTACGAAATCCGGAAAAAACGACCGGCGCCGACGATAAAACAGCATATCAATTTTGAATATCTCGAAGAGGAACCCTCCATTGAGACAAGCGAAGTTGATAAAAATGTTCAAGTCGGCAAAAGAACAATCATCCATAAAAGTATTGTGTCGGGAAAAAATATCAGTATCGGCAATAATACCTCCATCGCGTATCAGACATTGATTTTAAATCAATCGGAAAACAACCTCACTATCGGCAATTTTTGTTCTATTGCGCCCTATTGTTGTATCTACGGACATAACCATAATCACCAAACTCTGACGACTTATTATGCCCGCCAGCGAATATTTAAGGAAGATGCAGGTATTGATGCGATAAGTAAAGGCGACACTATCATTGGCAATGACGTTTGGATAGGTACACAATCCGTCGTCGTATCGGGCATCAAAATTGGCGATGGCGCTGTCGTTGCGGCTCATTCGACCGTAACATCGGACATCCCGCCTTATGCTATTGTCGGCGGATCACCCGCAAAAATTATTAAATACCGTTTTTCGGACGATATCATCAAAAAACTATTGGAACTACAATGGTGGCATTGGGATATTGAAAAAATCAAACGAAATAAACATCTGTTTTATGGAGATTTGACATTGGAAAAATTAAATAATATTGTCGAATAGATAAAATACAAATTAACATGAAAACTTTCATCAAACAAAAAATCAAAAAATGTCTGCTCTTATTAAGAAAAACAGAAGCAGCGCCGGAACTTTTAGACATCATTAATGCGCACAAGAGAATGTCTCAAATAAAAAAAGGCAAAGATTGTCGATTGATTGATTGTACGGTGAGTTCCGAACCCTATTTGCTTACATTAGGAGATCATGTTTCTGCTACACGAACACACTTTGAAACGCATGATGGTGGCGTTTGGCTATTTCGTGAAGAAAATCCGACTTGGACGATCATTAAACCAATAAACATCGGAAACAATGTTTATATCGGGACAAATTGCATTATACTGCCGGGAGTTACTATCGGTGATAACGTGATCATTGGTGCGGGTTCTATCGTAACAAAAGATATTCCGAGCAATACTGTTTATGCAGGCATTCCGGCACGATTTATAAAAACAGTAGAAGAATATAAGTCCAAAATAGAAAAAAATGTGCTTCATACGAAATTGCTTTCGGACAAAGCAAAAGAAGAATATTTGATCAAATATTACAAAACAAAATAAGATGCTTAAATATCTATATGTATTGACGTCGTCAGGGGAAGATGATTATTACGAACAATTTTTATTGTCGCTGACTTCTCTTAAAATGCGGATGCCGGACGCATTTGTGAGTCTGCTAACCGACAACAAAACCGCAAACACCTTGGTCGGTAAGCGATCGGAGTGCAAGAAGATGACCAACGAACTGAAAATCATCGCATTATCGGAAGAATTATCTATGGCAGAGCGTTCTCGATGGCTGAAAACCACTATGCGTGAACAGATTAAAGGCGATTTTTTATTTCTCGACTGTGATACGGTGATCGCAGACGATCTGTCGGATTTGGAAACTTTCGATGTCAATATAGGCATGGTTTTAGACCATCACACTTTGATGTCAAATTATACGGGGATACATAAAGAGAGACAAAAACATTATGATGAGATTTGCAGGTTTGAATCTATTGAAAAAATGAATACGTATTACAATAGCGGCGTCATGTATTGCAAAGACAATGAAATTGTTCACGATTTTTTCAAAAAATGGCACGAGCTGTGGCTATATACGCGATCAAAAAGTTTGATGGTGGATCAACCGGCGCTGAATCAAACAAACTTTTTAATGAATGGCGTTATTTCGGAAATACCCGGAATTTATAATTGTATGATCGGTGATCATGGCATTGCCTATTTACATAATGCAAAAATCCTTCATTATTTTGGAACATTCAGACAAGAAACTTTTTTATTAGCAAAAAAATCCATATTTAAGGACATCAAACAAACAGGCACTATTTCCGATACGATGATGCAAATGCTGGCAGAGCCTCGCAGATGTTTCGACCAGAGTACTTTATTGTTGTTGAACAGTACATATACAAAATTAGTCAATCAAGCGGATATTCATACTCTTCCTTTGCGCAAAGCCTGTAAAATTATTTTGAAACGCACTTTTGCAACTATCATGGGCATCCTTCGATTGTGAAAAAGCAGCGTAAATCTGCCTGATTTGCCTCCTCATGCAGGCTTTTTAAATGTTAAAGTTTCTCACTGTGAAAAACTTTAACGTTTTTTTTTTTTTGTTTGATAAAAACAACCTACATTTGCACTCCGAATGAATTTGAATAATATCAAACGATTAGTAGTAAACAATGTATCAAAAAATCAGACCGATTGCAATTTATTTGCCGCAATTTCACCCTACTCCGGAAAACGACGAATGGTGGGGAAAAGGTTTTACGGAATGGACAAATGTAACAAAGGCAAAACCTTTGTTCACAGGTCATGAACAGCCCAATCTTCCGGGAGAATTAGGGTTCTACGATTTGCGCGTGCCGGAAGTACGCGAACAACAAGCCGAGTTAGCCAAAGAACATGGTATTGAAGGATTTATGTATTGGCATTATTGGTTTGACGGGCGACGCATATTAGAACGTCCGTTTAATGAAGTGCTTGCAAGCGGCAAACCCGATTTTCCGTTCTGTCTGGGATGGGCAAATGAATCATGGAAAACAATTTGGCATGGACATTTGAAAAAAGGGACTTTTTTAGAACAAACTTATCCGGGCGAAGAAGATTATAAAAAACATTTTTACGCTGTTTTACCTGCCTTTAAGGACAAACGCTATATTACCGTCAATAAAAAATGTTTTTTCTTGATTTATAAGCCGTTTGATATTCCGAATATTGATTTATTGCTAACGACATGGAGAAATCTGGCGCAAGAAAACGGACTTAATGGCATTTATTTTGTTGCATTGTCTAATTATGCCGATAAAGAATATGATAAATTGATAAAACTGGGGTTTGACGCAATTCAATCATATTGGTTGCCATCGCTGCTATCGTCATCACACAAACGTCCAAAAACTTTTCGGGAACGCCTGAATACAAAACTGAGAAAAATAATGCATAAACCGAAACCTCAATCCTTACTGAAAATCTATAAGTATAAAGAGTTAATTCCTTATCTTTCGGCGCCCATTGATTCCACAGAGAATGTTTTTCCGACCTTGTTACCGAATTGGGACACATCGCCCCGTTTAGCAGAAAATGGACATATCGTCGTCGATTCGTCGCCCGAATTATTTCGTAAACATGTGAAAAATGCCTTGAAAATGCTTGAACAAAAACCGGAAGAACAACGTATTTTATTCATTAAATCGTGGAATGAGTGGGCAGAGGGAAATTATATTGAACCCGATAGAAAATTCGGAAGACAATATTTGGAAGTTTTGAGAGACGAAATTCAACATTTCAATCGGTAAGGAAAATAAAAAAATGCGCTAAAATCAGACTGTAAATTGGTTTATACAATAAATTGTTGTAACTTTGCCGAAAAATAAATTTTATCATTTATGGGAAGTAAAATTTATGATTTGGATATTGTGTTAGCAACAATAAAAAAAGCAGTCAAAAAAATATTGGTTTTATCAGGCTACGAAATCCGGAAAAAACGACCGGCGCCGACGGTAAAACAGCATATCAATTTTGAATATCTCGAAGAGGAACCTTTGATTTATAAAAGCGACGTCGGGAAAAATGTCAAAATCGGTAAGCGAACAATGATCATCAGAAGCGCTATTGACGGAAATAATATCAGTATCGGCAATAACACAAGCATCAATGCACATACAGAAATTCACAATAGCGCTGAAAATCAAATAGTTATAGGAAGTTTTTGTTCCATCGCCCCTTATTGCAATATCTTTGGACACAACCATAATCACCATGCGATTACTACTTATTATATTCGTCAGCGAATTTTTAAAGAAACCGGTAGCGATGTGGTCAGTAAAGGCGACACTATCATTGGCAATGACGTTTGGATAGGGACTCAATCCGTCATCGTATCGGGCATCAAAATTGGTGATGGCGCTGTCATTGCTGCTAATTCAACCGTAACATCAGACATTCCACCCTACGCTATTGTCGGCGGATCGCCCGCAAAAATTATTAAATACCGTTTTTCGGACGATATTATCAAAAAACTATTGGAACTACAATGGTGGCATTGGGATATTGAAAAAATCAAACGAAACAAAAACTTGTTTTATGGAGATTTGACATTGGAAAAATTAAATAATATTGTTGAATAAGAAAAAAATAGATATGATCAATTACACTATTATCATTCCCCACAAAAACATACCGCACTTGCTGGAACGTTGTTTAAAATCAATTCCCGTCCGCGACGACCTGCAGATTATCGTTGTCGATGACGATTCGGATAATCCGCCACGTCATTGCGACAATGTTGAATTTATCTATGCCAAAGACAAAAACCGACGCGGCGCCGGATATGCCCGTAATCTCGGTTTGGAGCGTGCCAAAGGCAAGTGGGTAACTTTTGCCGACGCCGACGATTTTTATATGCCCTGCTTCAACGAAGTTTTAGACCAATATAAAGATGACAACAGCGATATCATCTATTTTAAAGTAACCAGCGTGGATAATGACACCTTTGCGCCTTCAAACAGGCACCAAGGAATAAACAGATATTTATCGGAAATACAAACAGGCATCAATACGGACAGGCTGTTTGAATTATATGGTCCTATTGCAAAATTTATCAAAAGAGAAATAATAGAACACAATAAGATCCACTTTCAAGAAGTATTGTATTCCAACGATGTATTGTTCAGCATCAAATGTGCATGGTATGCAAAGCATAATAAGATCTCTGACAAAGAGATATACTGCATTACCAGCCGACCGGGGTCATTGATTCAACCTTCGTTGGATTCTTATAAAATACGCATTGGCGTAGCATTTGACAGTGTGATGTTTTTTAAAAAAATAAACAAAGAATATATCGGGATAAAGCATTTTGACCTCTATTGGAATGATATTTACAAATTCAGCAAAATTTCCGCGATACGGCTATTGCCCAAAGTCTATGCGGTGCATGGCTTAAAATACACACTGAAATTAATAAAAAAAATACTGATAATAAAACAATGAATACACCTAAAATCATTGCCGAAATCGGCGGCAATCACAAAGGCGATATGCAAATCGCCAAGGAAATGATACAGACGGCAGCGCTGTTTTGCAAAGTTGATGTGGTCAAATTTCAGAAACGCTGCAACCGCGAACTTCTCACGGAGGAAGAATACAATGCACCGCATCCTAATCCGGCAAACTCTTATGGCGACACTTATGGCGCACACCGTGAGTTTTTGGAATTTGACGCCGCACAACATCGGCAACTGAAAGCGTGGTGCGAAGAATTTGGAGTGGAATATTCCACTTCGGTTTGGGATGTAACTTCGGCAAAGGAAATTGCTGCGCTAAACCCGAAACTCATCAAAATTCCATCCGCCTGCAATCTGAATAAACCTTTGCTGGAATATCTGACGGACAATTACGAAGGCGAAATTCACCTGTCGTTTGGAATGACTACTCAAGAGGAAGAAGAACAAATCGTTTCCTTTTTTGAAAGCAAAAACAAAGCAAAAGACCTTGTTTTGTATTCCTGTACTTCGGGCTATCCTGTCCCGTTTGAAGATATTTCGCTTTTGGAAATCCTGCGTATCAGACAGCAGTTTGAAAAAAGAGTGAAATCCATCGGTTTTTCCGGTCATCATTTGGGAATAGCGGTCGATTCGGCAGCCGTCGCGCTTGGCGCAGAATGGATAGAACGCCACTTTACGCTCGACCGCACGTGGAAAGGCACCGACCACGCCGCCTCGCTCGAACCCGACGGAATGCGCAAACTTGCCCGCGATTGTCGCGCTGTCGCAAAATCGCTGACGTTCAAACAAATAGAGATTTTGGATATTGAGGCAGTGCAGCGCAATAAACTGAAAAAGAATCAGATAAGATGGTAAAAATAAAACACATAGCCCAATTGGATTTCATAAATCGCAGCAAGCAATAAAAAAACGAACTTCATCGCTCCCGATAAAAATTTTACGCCGCAAGTTATGGTAAATTCAGAAATTATTCGTACCTTTGCGCCCGCAAATGCAACGAGATATAGCGCAGTTGGTAGCGCGCCACGTTCGGGACGTGGAGGCCGGGCGTTCGAGTCGCCCTATCTCGACCAACTTTTATATATGTATAAATGAGCTATTTAAGTAAGATTTCTTTCATCCTGATCTTGGTTTTGTATGTAGGCGCAGGAAAAAAAGAAGTTACATTAAACGAAGGGATCCAACCCGGAAACCTTGCTCCCGATTTTCGATTGCAAGGTATGGAAATACAGGAAGGTAAATGCATCTTGTTGCAGTTTTGGGCGGCTTATGACCCGCAATCCCGCGTTGAAAACACCCTGATGACGCACGCCGTTACCGAATTAAACGCTGACAATTTACAGCTGATTTCTATTTCGATGGACGAAAATCCGTCTGTTTTCAAAGGAACCATCACATCCGATCGATTGGATACGACAACACAATGGAACGCTCCGACAGGCAAAAAATCCGCCATATACAAACATTATCGTCTGAAAAACGGTTTCGGCAATTGGCTTATCAATGCCAATGGCAAGATTGTGGCAAAAAATATCAGTCCAACGGCAGCAGAAATAGAAAAAAATTTATATCTTTGCAGCCCTAATCAATAAAAAACATAATCATGAATGATGTAAAGATTCTTAATCAAGCGGCGGATAATATCCGTATTCTGGCTGCCGCTATGGTCGAAAAAGCAAAATCAGGGCATCCCGGAGGCGCTATGGGTGGCGCAGATTTTGTCAATGTGCTGTATAGCGAATTTCTGACCTACGATCCCAACTTGCCCGAATGGCACGGACGAGACCGCTTTTTCCTCGATCCCGGACACATGTCGCCAATGCTCTATTCGGTATTAGCCTTGTCGGGCAAACTGACGACCGACGATCTGCAAGCGTTCCGTCAATGGGGCAGCATCACGCCCGGACATCCCGAATTGGATGTGCTGCGCGGTATAGAAAATACCTCCGGTCCGTTAGGACAAGGACATACTTATGCCGTCGGCGCTGCTATTGCCGCTAAATTTTTGCAAGCCAAAACCGGACGCACCACTACACAAAAAATCTATGCCTATATTTCCGACGGAGGTATTCAGGAAGAAATTTCGCAGGGTGCAGGGCGCATCGCCGGACATCTCGGATTGAATAATCTGATTATGTTTTACGACTCCAACGATATTCAACTCTCGACCGGCACTGACGCCGTAACCAGCGAAGATACCGCTAAAAAATATGAAGCTTGGGGTTGGAAAGTTACAACGATCAACGGCAACGACGCCGCCGAAATACGCAAAGCCTTACAGGATGCACAAACCGAAACGCAAGCGCCGACACTGATCATCGGAAAAACCGTGATGGGCAAAGGCGCTCAAAAAGCTGACGGTTCGTCCTACGAAGGACAATGCGAAACGCACGGACAGCCGCTGGGCGCATCGGGAGCCGATTTCGATACGACTATTCGCCATTTGGGCGGCGATCCCGCAAATCCTTTCCTGATTTTTCCCGAAGTGCAAGCGCTCTATGCCCATCGACACAAAGAGTTGCAACAAACTGTCGCAAAACTGCATGCCGAAGAAACCGCTTGGGCACAAGCCCATCCGACAATTGCTGCCAAACTGAAAACGTGGTTGAGTCCTACGCCACCTGACGTCGATTGGGAAGCTATTCAGCAAAAACCCGCACAAGCAACCCGCGCAGCATCGGCAACCGTTTTGAGCTATTTGGCGCAACACGTTGAAAATATGATTGTTACCTCCGCCGACCTGTCGAACTCCGACAAGACAGACGGATTTTTGAAATATACCCACGCCATGACCAAAGACGATTTTTCGGGCGCATTTCTGCAATCGGGCGTCTCGGAACTGACGATGGCTTGCCTCTGTATCGGCATGTCGCTTTATGGCGGCGTGATTCCGGCATGTGGTACTTTCTTTGTCTTTTCGGATTATATGAAACCCGCTGTCCGCATGGCGGCGCTGATGGGGCTACCCGTGAAATTTATCTGGACGCACGACGCTTTCCGCGTAGGCGAAGACGGTCCGACGCACGAACCGGTCGAACAGGAAGCGCAAATCCGCCTGATGGAAAAGCTCAAAAATCATCATGGACACAATTCGATGTTAGTGCTACGTCCGGCAGATGTGCAGGAAACAACCGTCGCTTGGAAATTGGCTTTGGAAAATTTGCAAACACCTACCGGATTGATCCTTTCCCGTCAGAACATTGCCGATTTGCCTGCTAAAACCAACCGTTACGACGAAGCGTTGCAAGCTGCAAAAGGCGCTTATGTCGTTGAATGTGACGGCAATCCCGACGTCATTTTATTAGCGTCAGGATCGGAAGTGGCAACGTTGGTCGAAGGAGCAGCATTGCTGCGTAAAGATGGAATCAAAGTGCGCATCGTCTCTGTGCCGTCAGAAGGTTTGTTCCGCTCGCAACCAAAGGCGTATCAGGATGCTGTTTTGCCCGCCGGAATAAAAATTTTCGGATTGACAGCCGGTCTTCCGGTCAATCTGCAAGGCTTGGTCGGCGCAAACGGAGCTGTCTGGGGATTGGAATCTTTCGGATTTTCGGCGCCATATAAAGTGTTAGACGAAAAATTGGGTTTCACCGCCGCAAATGTGTATCAACAAGTCAAGCAGCTTTTAGACGAAATATGACGACAATCATAGGATTGGCATCCGACCACGCAGGTTTTGAGATGAAAGAATACATCCGCCACCTGCTCGACAAACAAGGCATACAAACGGTTGATTTCGGCGCCTATTCAGCGGAAAGCGTCAATTATGCCGACTACGGACACCGCTTGGCACGCGCCATCGAATCGGGAGAAGTATCGAAAGGCATCGCCGTCTGCGGATCAGGCAACGGAATCAATATGACCTTGAACAAACACGCCGCGATTCGCTCTGCCCTTTGTTGGAACGACGAAATTGTGCGTTTGGCACGGGCGCACAACGACGCTAATGTGATGGCGCTCCCCGGTCGTTTTCTCCCTTTGGAAGCAACCGACGCGATGGTCGCCATTTTTCTAAACACGCCCTTTGAAGGCGGTCGCCACCAAACCCGTATCGACGCTATTCCCTGCCACTGATGATAGTCAATCCAGCCATCCGTTTTCCCGCCGAATGGGAGCCGCAAAGCGCTGTGATGATGACATGGGCGCATCCGCAGACCGATTGGAAAGCAATGTTAGACGAAGTGATTCCTTGTTTCACGGCGATAGCCAAAGCTATTTTACAACACGAAAAACTGATCATCGTTTGCCCGTCTATCCAAGACGTCAAACGTGATTTGGGCGAAGTCGATACGTCGAAAATCATTTTTTGCGAACTGCCGAGTAACGACACTTGGGCGCGTGATCACGCTCCGCTAACGGTGTTAGTGCAAAATAATCCGGTGCTGCTTGATTTTACTTTTAATGGATGGGGACTGAAATTTCCTGCCAATCTCGACAATCAAATCACGCGCCGACTTTACGACAGTGGCGTTTTTGCACCGCAAGTCGTGTATAAAAATATGCAATTTATGGTCTTGGAAGGCGGCAGTATCGAGAGCGACGGACAAGGCACACTGATGACGACCGCCGAATGTCTCTTGTCGCCCAACCGCAATGCCTGCAAAACTCGCGACGAGATCACCGAGTCTCTAAAATTTATTTTTGCCGCAAAACAGGTCTTGTGGCTCAATCATGGCTATTTAGCGGGCGACGATACCGACAGCCACATTGATACTTTGGCGCGATTTTGTTCGCCCGACACTATCGTTTATGTGCGTTGCGATGACGAAACCGACGAACATTTTGCTGCCCTGCAAGCAATGGAGGCAGAACTGAAAACCTTCAAAACACTGTCGGGACAGCCCTATCGTTTATTGCCCCTGCCAATGGCGGCACCCGTCTATTTCGCAGGAGAGCGACTACCTGCAACTTATGCCAACTTTCTGATTATCAACGGTGCAGTCTTGATGCCGACTTATGATTCGCCGCACGACGTAATAGCACAAGCCGTTCTGCAAAGCGCTTTTCCCAACCGGCAAATAGTTCCAATCCCCTGCCTTCCCCTACTCCGCCAACATGGCAGCCTGCATTGCCTGACAATGCAGATGGTAGCGGGAGCGGTATGAGCCAACGATAAAAAAACTGATAGTATCACTCCGAGTGATGCTATCAGTTCATCCGTCATTGCGGCGAACGCCGCAACCCCCTGCCAACCGTGTTTTTTAAAAATCCGTCAGGATTTTCATATCAATAGAAATGTGCGATTACACCATAGATTAAACATCTACGCGCAGTAAACTACAGGGACAGGGCAAGGCGGAAGCCAATGCTGCCGTAGCGAGAGGAGGGGCCGCCGTAGTCGCGGAACGATACGCGACAGCGCCCCGCATCAAAGTCCCAGCCGCCGCCGCGAAGCACGCGGTTAGAACCCGTAGCATTGCCGGTGGGATTGGTTTGCGCCGCGTTGCTGTAAGAGCCATACCAGTCGCTGCACCATTCCCAAAGGTTGCCGCTCATATCGTAGATACCGAGTTCGTTTGCCTGCTTGGT
>JAISUM010000046.1 GCA_031272095.1 Candidatus Symbiothrix sp.
AAAGCGGGATGAATAAAAATCGTTTCTTCGCACATATTATGCTGCCCGAAAACGACTGCCCTCACCGTGTCGCAATCTTGCGGTATCCAGAGAAATGCCTGCGGAACGATGCCTGTTTCGCCGACAACGGTTGTGGTGGGGACGGACCATTGGTATTGGGAGAAGGAATTGAGAATTGAGAGTTGAGAATTGAAAATTATCAATAACGCGACTATCTTAAACCTGTTAGGTTTTTGAAACCTAACAGGTTTTGATGCATTTTTCCATCTGGTATTTTCTTGCGTGTGTTCCATCATTTTTTTCCGTTTTGAATTATTTTTTTTCCATTTAAAATATAGACGCCGGCGGGCAGGGTGTCTTTTTCGACAGCCGTAGCCACAGGGACGCCCTGAAGGTTGTAAATGATATTATCGGCGGCGGCATCGTCGCTTTTCAGGGCAGGCAGGGCGCCGGGCGTCAAGCCGAAGATGCTCGCCAGGTCGTTGTAGGTATCTACTGCCTGTTGCGCCGTGTAAAACGCTATGTCGGTGATGGTTGCGGCATTATCGGACGCCGAGGAGGTGAGTCCGAAGGCGGTGATAAAACTTTGTCCGTTTGCCGAGATAAGAATGCTGTCGGCGGTCATATAATCGGTTAATCCGCTGGCAGTTACGTCCCAGATAAAATAACTCTCGCCTGCGCTGTCGGTATAAGTATGAGTAGGGGCAACTTGCGTACCGTGGTTGGCGCCGTTGAGCCACCAGAGATACGCCGCACCCGCCACCGTTTTCAGCGGAGCGCCCTTGACGAGAAAATATTTTTCGGTTTTTTTGATATACGAAGCGTTGTCATAGGTTTTGTCCAATTGCAGGGCGATGTTGTTGTTGCCGCTTTTTCCATTGACTGTCAATGTGTTGTCGGCGCGGTTGTAAGATATGGAATTCACCCTGTTGGCGTCGCAGGAAATCCATTGCGCAGCCACAAAACTGTAATGCGGGAAGGGGGTGTAGCCCCTCAAAAGCCGAATGTAATAAATTCCCGGCGTGGGCGTGCTGCCCGATGCCACAAAACGCACGGTAATCGTATCTTTCACGCTGCTGTCGGCACGCTGTAAAAATGAGGCGGGAACAGGATATTCGACATTATAAAACCCTGTGGTAGAGCGCGATGCGAGCGTAACGGTTTGAAACAGCGCATTGTCGATATAGACGGTCATTGTTCTGCCTGCATCCGCCGAATGATAACGCAGGAAAAGCGATACGCTGTCGCAAACGCCTTTGGTTTCCAACTGATACGAGAAACTGTTGCCTGCCAGCGCGTCGATGTAATATTCGCCGCTGTAAGTGCCTGTTCCGAAGGTTCCCGTAACTGCGTGTCCGGCGTCGCTTTGCTGTTCGCCCGTTGCCACGAAATCCAGAGTGCGGTTGTTCAATGCCTGCGCCGCCGCTTCTTCCGCCTCTACCTGCTCTCTGATTTGTTCCCATTGCGAGGCGGTCAGTTGATTCCAATAGACCATATAACGCGCCTGGTGGACAGTAAAATAGGGTTGCAAAATCAAATCGGCGAATTTGTTGTTGTTATAAAGTCCTGTTTTTATTTTGAAAAGCAGCGAATCGGCATTGACCATATAAATCGAATCGAGGACGGTGGTGCGTTCGCCAATAAGCATTGGGGCGGAGGTGAGCGAATACTGTTTTCCCTGCGAGGGTGCGTGGTCCATACGTCCTTCGCCTGCAAATTCGCCGGTCAGGTCGTCGGTTCCTGTTGCAGCGCCGAGCAGCACCGGACCGTATCGAAACGACACATAGTCGCTATAATTGGGGCAAGGCAGCAGTTCTAATTGCATCGGCAGCAGCACTTTTACCGAGTCGCCCGCCGCCCACGTCCGCTGGAGAAAAACATAATTGCCCGGCTGCGGCAGGTTTGTTACCGTGTCCTGATTGACAATAATTTGGTAATTGCCTTTGCACCACTCGGGGCGGCGGATTGCCATCACATAAGTATCGGAATGATTGACGGTCAGTTTGGTCTGCTGTTCATAAGGGAAACGGGTTTCCTGCGTGAGGGCGAATTTTTCGTCTGTCAGTTCGTTTGCCATAAAAAGATTGACAAAAAGCGTGTCGTTGTCGGTGCTGTGCGTGTAGGCAAATTCGCCATATTTGCTGTGATTTTCCATTCCCGTGCCTACGCAGCACCACATTCCCTGATTGACCTGCGAATAGATATGATAGTGTTGCGGGCGCAAACTGGTGAAATAGACGTAGCCGCCGGTATGCGGATTTTGCGTGGCGAGAATGTGATTGAGGGTGGCTTTTTCGTAAAAATCGGCATATTTGGCGTTGTGCGTATCGGCAAACAGATTTTCCGAAAGTTTGAGCATATTGTTGGTATTGCAGGATTCGGGTCCGTTGGGGTTGTTGATATAACTTGCGCCCTGCGATGCGGGGAGGAAATGTTCATCGACGCTGTTGCCGCCGATAGCAAGTGTGCGGTTGGCAACCACATCCGTCCAGAAGTTTTCGGCTGCGCGACGGTAATTGGCGGCAGTGCCGGTGCTGTCTTCCTGCGCTATACGTTCAAATCCTACGTATTTCGGCACTTGGGTGTTGGCGTGTTTGCTGTCGAGAAACGAAGTATTGACGGTTTGCATTCCGCTGACCATCGTCTGGTGCGAATAGCGTTTGGCGGCGGCAAGGTATCTGGCGTCGCCGGTGATGTGGTAGGCATCGGCATAGACCTCGTTCATACCGCCGTGTTCGGTATTGAGCAGCGATTGCAGGGTATTGTCCGAGAGGGAGGCGACGAGGTTGATTCCCCAGTCGCAGAGTTTCAGGAAACAGGTCTTTGCTGTTTCGTTGCCCGTGTAGAGCCACGCATCGCGCAGTCCTGCATAGATTTTGTGCATCACATAAAACGGCACGTTGCCGCTGTTGGCGGTCAGTCCGGCAGTGTTTCCGGCGTAAAGTCGTGTCCAAACGGTGTTGTCGGGCAATCCGCCGAGGTAGCCGTACAAGCCCTGTGTGTTGTTGTCGAACACTTTTTGGCACGAGTCGAGCATTTGCACCATATAATCCAAGCGGTTTTTCAGCGCGGTTTTTGTTGTCGGATGGTTCGAGGCGGCGTAAGCCAGCGCCAAAGCCGAGAGGTAATGTCCGCCGATGTGTCCGTCCAAACGAAAAGTGCCGGAGCCCCAGTTTTCAAAATTCGGATGCGCCGCCGCCCAGTCGTTGAAACCTGCCTGACGGAAAAATGGTGTCAGCAGGCGGTCGGTGTCGTATTCCAGCAGCACGGAATCGTTCAGCAGCATCGCTTGCCGGAAGACGCCGTCGTGCAAAGTGATTTCCGACAAATCGAAATTTTGCGGATAAAGTTGTGTCTGCGCTTTCAGTCCTGCATACGCGAGCAGACACGCTAAAATGGTAAAGAACTGTTTCATTTCCGTTGATATTATTTTTCGTTAATAAAAATTTTTTTGTTTTTCAAAATATAAACGCCACAACCCAATGTGTCGATATTTCCGAATGTTCCGACTTTCGCTCCGAGCAGGTCGTAAATGGGCGTGTTCGGGGGGATTGTTGTGTCGATGCCGACATTGTTCAGGGCGCTTTGGTCGGTGTTTATTTTGTATAATTTAAAATTGTCGAAGCAAACCCAGTCCGTTGCCACCGTTGCCGTTTTTTTCAGTCCGATTTTCAGCGAGCCGCCCGTAACCTGCACTATCAGGTAATTGGCAAAATTATCGTTATTGGCAGAAAAAGCGTTATTGGCGCCTGTCATTCCGTCCACGAAACCGTTTTTGCTGTTGGTGCCGGTGTAGGGAACGCTGTAGAGCGAGGCGAGCGGCACATAGAGCGTACCGGCGTAGAGCAGGGCGTTGAGGTCTTCGGTGGCGGTGGCATAAGCGAGGCCTGCATCGTTGGCGCCGTTGCGATAAAATCCCTGCACAGAGAGCAGGTAGTAGCCGTTTTGCAAACCGGTGATTGTCCGGTAAAAATCAAATGTTTTGTTGTAAAATTCGGCTACACCCGAGCCGAAGGCAGGCGTTGTGCCGTTCCATCCGGTCGAATTGGCAGCGTCGAAAGTAGCGTTGGTGATGCTTGCGCTTTGGTCGGTGGTTGTGGGGGCGGCAACGATTGCCTTAAAATAATTTTTCGCAGCGTTTTTCAAGTCGTCGGTGGCGGTGTCGAGATTTTCGGCGGTAGCGGCGGCGTTGTCGTAAACGGCTGTTGCAGTGGCAATTGCCTGTTGCAGCGCCGATGCCCCTGCGCCGATTTGCGTAATTTGTTGTGCCGATTGAATTTCGGCGGCAAGTTTGTAACGCGAGAGCCAGACGGCGAGGTTTTCGGTAGCCGAAGCGATGGCTGTGGCGACGGTCGCGATTTCGGCATTGTAGCCCTGATGCAGTGCGGCGTTGGCAGCGTTCAGAGCGGCTGTCAGCGCGGCGTTGCCCCTGCCTTTTGTCTGAATGGTTTTTGCGCCTTCAACAAGGGGATAAAGTTTGTCCCAGAGGCGCAAAACGTTTTCTTCTTCGGGTTTGAGCGTTACCACAGAGCCGTGTCGCGGGGTGATGTAGGTTTTATCCAAAACCTGAAACGCGGGGAAAGTCGCCATATTGTCGTCGCTTTGCGAGTAATAATAATTGCTGCCGGTGTCGAAAAGCATCAGGTAAGCATTGGAATTTATTTTTCGGTACGTAGCCGAACCTTCCACGCCTGCGGTGATGGAGCCGTTGTAGTTTTCGCCGTAATTGGCTGGCGTCCAAATGCTTGTGCTGAGCGAGGTGCCGCCCAGCATTTGTTTGATGCCGCCGTCGGTATAAAACAGGTGGTAGATGCTGTCGTTTTCGCTCCAAAGAATTTCGGCGTCAATGTCGCCCGAGCCGCCCTCGGAGTAAGGCAGTAATTCGGTTGGGCTGCCAATCAGGTCGGTGAAGTTGTCGTTGGCGTAGTTGTAATAAAAATGAATCGTGTTTCCCACGTTTTCGGAGCGCAGCGAATAATAGACCATATAACGTCCTGTGGTGCCGTTGGTATTCTGATATTCGGGGTCCCAAATCACCTGCGGCGCCCAGACCGCCGTTGCGCCCGAACTCAGTTGCCAGGTCGGAAATTTGGTCGCAAAATCCACGACTGCGTGTTGCCAGTCCACGAGGTTTTTCGATTTCATCAGCACCATTGCGTGGTTGCTCCACCAGCCGTTCTGACAGTCCATATCAGTCATTGTCATATAAAAATAGCCGTCTTCGCCGCGCTGGATGTGGGGGTCGCGGATGGCGCCGGTGCTTGCAATGGAAGAACCTGCGATGACCGGTTGTCCGTTCAGTATTGTTTTGAATTGCAGGGGTGTATCTTTGTCTGCCAAAGCAAAAAGCAGTTGCTGTCCGGCGGTGGAATTGTCGCGGAAATGCGTAAAAAGATAGGCGGAACGGTTGTCGTCGGGCGCGATGCGCACCTGCAAAGTGGTGTCAATCGAAGTGGCGCCGTCGGTGAGCGTAATGGAGAGCGTGGCTTGCTGTTCGCTGCCGGTGAGCGTAACCGTTCCGTCTGCTGCCAACCCGCTGCCGCTGACGGCGTAAGTGTAAGTGCCAACGGTGCTGCCGGTGGCGGGCAAAGTCAGATTTTCGTGCAGATAAGCACATTTATTTCCGCGATTAATCGTTTTCAAATCCAAAAGCAACTGCGTTTCCAAAGCGCTTGGACCGGCTGAAGGGTCGGGCGTTGCCGAAGTCGGGCGGGCGGCATACAGCGCCTGCACCTCGCTTGCCGAGAGCGCCGAGTCGTAAATGCGGAAATTGTCTATCAGCGTGTTTTTCATATAAGCATCCGCCGAAAAGGGCGATTTGCCGAGAAAACAACCCCAAACGCTTGCCGCAAACGAGGCGGGTTTCAACGAAACGGCAGTCGAAATTTTCTGCACGCCGTCGTAATAATAAATGCAGTTGGCGCCGTTCTGAACAACGGTGATGTTGTGCCAAACGCCGGTAGAAATGCCTGCATCGGTATTCAGATTGGACGTGCTGCCGTTTTTGATTTCGTAATACCAGTTCGTATTTCCGGCGCGGTTGATAAGCCCCAGATATTGCGAGGTGCCGTTGGCAAAGGCATACACCCAGCAATAACTTGCCAAACTGTTGCCGCTGGCGCTCACGTAAATATCCACCGAAATCGTGTAATCGGCGGTCAGTTGCGCCAAAACGTTTTTTCCGGTGAGGGCGCCCAAATCGAGAAAGCCGTTGGCGGCGCCGGTACTCAAAAGGTGATTGCCGTCGGTAGTGGCGATAATCGTTGCGCCGCCCTGCAAAACGGCAGCATAGGTTCCGCTGTCGTCCTGCGCACCGTTTTCAAAATTATAACTCAAAATTGGCGTTTGCGCCGATGCCAAACTGCCAATCAGCAAAATGAGCGATGTGAAAATGAGTTTTACAAATGATGTATTCATTTTATTTTTTAATAAATTTCCGACTTTCATTTCCGTTGCTGATGATGTAAATTCCGCCCTGCAAATTGCTGATACTTACCGATTTGCCGTATCCTGTTTTGACCGACCGTCCTAATATATCTACAATCTGGTAGCGACTTTTTGTCGGCATCGTGATGGTTTGTCCTGTGCTGTCGAGCAAAAACGGACTTTGGGGCGCGGAGATTTCTTCGATGGCATCGGGGTCAGGCGCAACGAGCATATCTACGCCCTGCGTAGTCATAATGACCGGTTTATAAAAGCCGTTTTCGTCAAATTCCAATTTGTCGATACATACGCTGCGGCTGTAACTGCCGCCGTCGGTTTGGATGCCGCCGTTGTGATAAATAAAATACCAGTGGTCTTTGTATTCGACAATGGATTGATGATTGGTGTTGCTGTTGCCCGCAATTTCGTTCAGCAGTCCGACATAAGTATAAGGTCCGTCGGGCGAATCGCTGACGGCATATTCTATTCTTTCGGGAAATCCGGTAGCAAACGAGAGAAAATATTTGCCGTCTTTTTTATGAATCCACGGCGCTTCGGTAAAGCCGAAAGGCATATCGCCCGTGATTGAGATTTTCTTCACGCCGTAAGTGGTGTTGTAGGAAATCATATCAGCGTTGAGTTTGACGCACCAGCATCCGCCATTTCCCCAGAAGAGCCACGCCTGATTGTCGTCGTCGATAAAGACGGTGGGGTCTATCGTGCGCCAAGCGTGTGTTGCGCCGGTGCTGTGGGTGTTGGTCAACAGGGCGTGTCCCAAAGCATCGGTATAAGGACCTTCGGGACGGTTGGCAACTGCCACGCCGATACCGGTGGTATTGGTGCTGACGTACCAGTAGAATTGTCCGTTGCGTTCAATCACTTGGGCAGCATAAGCGTAAAGACCTGTGTTCCAGGAGAAATCGGCGGCGAGCAGTGGCGTTTCGTATTCCCAGAAATGTTTCATATCCGTTGTAGCAAAACAGCACCAGTTTTTGATGTTGTAGGCGCTCAGTCCTCCTGTGGCGTCCTGTCCCGAAAAAATAAACAGGGTATCGTTGTAAACCAACGCCGCCGGGTCGCAGGTGTATTTGTGCGTAACCACCGGATTTCCGGTCGCCTCCCAGCGATGAACGATATTGGAAAGCGGCGTTATACGTGTGGTGGAAAGCCCCTGTGTAGTGGTGTAAAGGGCGGACACTTCGTCGGCGGTGAGCGCCGAGCCGTAAATTTTAAAATTGTCGATAAAAGTGTTGCTCATCAGGGCGTCGGCTGCGAAAGGCGATTTGCCGAGATATGCCCCCGTGATGCTCGAGGCAAAGCCCGCCGGAAAGAGCGAAACCGTCAGCATTTTTTTCCACACGCCGTCGATATACACCGAGCAGTTGTTGCCGTTTTGCACCACCGTTACGTTGTGCCAAATGTTGGAGGTAACGCCCGAAGTGGTTCTGACGCTGTAGGTAGTGCTGCCGTTTTTGATTTCGTAATACCAGTCGGCATTGCCTGCGGCGTTTATCAGCCCCAGATATTGCGAGGTGCTGTTGGCAAAGGCATACATCCAGCAAAAACTGGACAAACTGTTGACCGTGCCAATGCAAAAATCAACCGAAATGCTGTAATTGCCTGTAAGTGAGGCGGCAACTGCTTGCGCCATTGCAACGGTCAAATCCATATAACCGTTGCCGGTGTAAAGGACGTGGTTGCCATCTGCCATTTCCACAATGGAGGCATTGGAAACGAATGAACCGACATACTGATTGTTGTCGTCTGCCGCCGCATTGCCTTCAAAACTGTAAGAAACAATCGGCGTTTGCGCAAAAATTTGACCCGATAAAACGAGCAACGCGCTTGCTGTAAGCATTTTTAATGATTTCATATTTTAATTACATTATCTTGAAATAACAAATTTTTTACCGTTGGTAATATAAATCCCGTTTTTTAAAAAAGGCAAGTCGCCGTATGTCCCTATTTTTTGCCCCAGAATAGAATAAACCGGGCTGTTGTCGTCGGGCTGCGGGGGAGTGATTTGCGGTGTTTCGATGGCGGTTGTGCTGTATGGAACAATTTCAAACGGAAATCCGCTGAAAGCGCTTGCGCCTTTGCCGTTGAGCGTGCCGTTGTCATTGATTGTCCAGTAATCGGTACCTGCGCTGCCGCCGTTTTGCAGCGAATAAAAATCGCCGCCCTCTACGCCGTGAAAGGAGTATGTATTCCACGTTTGATAATAAGGATTGACCGAAAACACGCCATATTCGTTGATAAAACGATTGTCGGTCATCGAATAAATTTTGTAGCGCGTTCCGTCCTGTGTAATCTTCCAGCCCTGCGTTGCGGGGGCATCGATGGATTTTTCGTCGAACACGGGCGCCACGCCGTCATTGGTCAAATACAAACCGTTTGAGGCGTTTTTGATAAAATAGTTGCCGTTGGCGATGCCCTTGTTCATCACAGTAACATATACTTTGTAATCAAGCGTATAGGGCGTTCCGTTCAGGGTATAGGTAACTGACAGAAACTGCGAATGCTGCACATTTTCTAACAGGCGATTTTGGGCGGTGCTGCCGTCGCTCCAGAGCCACGAGCCGCCGGTGCTGTTGGTTGCCACTTTCGGTTTGAGTTCTACCGTCTGTCCGGCTGTAAGAAATGCCTGATTGGTCAGTTGCGCCGCCGCGTTGTCGATAGACAAACTTGCCTGAATGCTCGACACTTTGATGTGGAAAGTCATTCTGCTTTGGGCGCCGCCCTGATTGGTATAAACGACCGTATAAGTAGTGTCCCGCGTTACATTGCGCACGGTATATACGGAAGTGGTGGCGTCGCCGATGCCTTCCCAAGCCCATTCGCCCCACCCTGCCGACGAATAAGCCGTCATTCTGACGGTGCTGCCGGACAATACCGTCATTACAGAGTCGTTCACTGCGCTGTTGGGCGTTTCCATTTTGGATGTTAATCTGTCGGGCGTGCAACTGCCATAGACGGCAATGCTGAAAAGTTGTGTGCTTTTCCTGCCGTTAGCCGAGGTGTAGGTAACGCGGCACATTGCACTTTGATTGGCAATAAAACTGATTTCGCGGGTGGTTTCACCCGTATCCCACGACCACTGTCCGTCGTCGGTTGCGCCTGCGGGAAGTTGCGGCGAAAGGGTAATGTATCTGCCTGCGGGAATGGCGTTGTTCATATTGGTGGCATAAGTATTTGTCAAACCGCCGAGTTCGCTGTGCTGCAAGGTTTGTCCGTTGTAAATAATATAAGGAACGAGCGTGTACGGCACCGAGTCGGCTGGGGCAACGGTGGGGCGGTAACAGGTCAAAGTAGAGAAACCGAGATGGTCGAAGCCGCCGCTGTTGGTTCCGTAGTGTCCGCCGCCGCCGTCAATGGCTTCCACATCACGCGCTACGTGTGCCGCAGGAATGGACACCCCTTTAATGCCTTCGTAATGCCCCAGCACCCTGTCCCAATAAGGACGGAAGTTGGGGTCGCCGCTGGCAGGACCTGTCATTTTCCAAGCCGCATCCCAATTCTGCGCTTGCGATTTATACCAGTATTCTATCCAGGGCAGATTTGCCTGTCCTTCGGAAAAGACCAGCGCCGTCCAGGTGATGCCGGCGGCAAGGCGATTGTTCATAAAGGCAAAAGCATCGTCTCCCTGATTCCACATTATTTGTGCGGCGTCGGTTCCCAAACCGGCTGCCATAGAAGCGTGTCCCTGGTCACGCCCCGATTCCTGCATTTGTCCGATGTAGCCGTAAGGTCCGCGTGCATCGGCAATAAAGGCAGGCACTAAATTTCCGATAAATTCATTAAAACCGTCGTTCTTTTTGGGCGCGTTATTGTTGTTTTGGAAGGTGCCTACCTGGTCGTATTTGTAATAGGAAACTCCCTGATTGTAAATAAAAACATCGTCGCACAGGATACCGATAGAGAGCAGCGAAAGCATATTGCACAATCCCCAGTTCGACCAGTGATGTCCGGGGTTGTTGTTGTTTTGCCATTGTCCCCAGCGGGTACGGTTAAAGTTGATGTTGCCCGGATACCAGACGGTGAGCATCCATTTTTGGTACTTTTTGAAGTCCGCTTCGCTCCACCCTTCGTAGTCGCGCATCAGTTCGCCGACCTGTGCAAATTCGTAGCCGTAGATGCCCAAAGCGAGGGCTGTGTCGGGCGAGCCGCTGATAGCCACACAGATACGCGCCCAGGCGTTAAGAATTTGAATGGCTTTTTCGGCATTGGCAACCGTGCCTGCAATTTTCCAGCGCAGCGCATTCTGATAAGCCGCCGCCACGTCCCGAAAGGCATTGGCGTAATTTTCGGGATAGCCGCTGCCACGAATGATTTCCACCGTCGGACTGGGCGTATAGGTCGATTGTGAGTAAGAGTTGGCGCAAAGTCGGTTCCACGCCGCAGTGGTAGTAGGGTCGCCTGCCGCCAATTGCGCTTTGATGCGGTCGAAATCTGCCTGCGTGTGCAAGCCGCCCGGATGAATGAAGTTCTGCGCAGTCAAATTCTGAATCGAGAGTTGAAAACCGAAAATAAGCAGGACTGCCACTGCTTGAAGATGATAGTGTTTCATTATTTTTGTGTTTTTTTTTATGTGTAAAAAATTTTTTCGCATTAAGCGAGGGCAAAGGTACAAAGTTTTTTGGTTTCCGCAGGTATAAAATCAGGTCAATTTATCGGTCATTTTGTGTCAATCTTAAACAATTTGAACAAACAGACAAATCATATTTTTGCAACCTCATTACCTCATTAAACAACAGAAATGGGGTGAAAATGAGGTTTTTGGAAATGAATCCATTCGATTGCGCCCTTTCGGGGCTTACAGGATGGCACGTCACATTTTTCCACAGGGCGTTGCCCCGCGCTGTTGATTCTACCCTTGGCGGGTACATTTTGGTATTTTGCGTATCAATATTGTTGAACATTGCTGCTGTTGATACTACCCGGACAGGGTACGTTACTTAAAACTCACATTTTCAACGTGTTCGCCAATCATAATCCGCGCCATATCGCCCGTGTTGTACCACGCGGGTTTTCCTTCCATACCGTCGGAAATGACCTGCCCGTTGATGTTCAGGTTTTCAAACGTGATATTTTTGACTTTGCGCTGCTCGTCGTAACCGGCAATGACGGACATTTCGGCGTTGGTTCCGTTGTAGGTAATGTCCTTAAAATGAACATTTTCCACACCACGACCGGGCGAAGTGCAGTATTTGGAATTATAAAACACGCGGATATTGACCAGTTGCCCGCAACGAAAATTTTCTACACGAATATTTTCAAAACTGATGTCGGTAATAAAATTGCTGTCGCCGGCATTGAGCGACAAACAACCCTGATAGTTAATCTGTTTCTCGTTGTGGTCGAGGATGTCGATGTTTTCGTAACGGCAGTTTTCAATCGTGTCGGGCTTGTCGGTGTTGCCGTGCGTGCCGATTTGGATGGGGTGCGCCACATCTGCCCAAAGCGTCGAATTTTTCATCGTAATGTTTTTACTGCCGCCCGTAAAGCCCTTTCGCGTGGCATAAACGGTATGGCAGTCGTCGGAATTGCGACAAAAAACGCCGTCGTAATGGATGTTGTTGGCGGCAAAAACGTTCATCCCGTCTCCCCAGCCGTAGTACGAAATGCTTTTCACATTGCGCACCGTAACGCCGTCAGAATTGCCAATCGGCAATTGTGTGAGCGTAATTCCTTCTACTTCAACATTTTGCGAATGGGCGATTTTCAGTCCTTCTTTTATCGAAAAATCAATCAGTCCCCTACCCCGAATTTTCACATTGCGGGCATTTTCCACCAGCACCTGTCCCATCAACACGGCGCCGCCGGCGATATAGACCGTTTTCCCTGACGGAATCCGAAACGTCTTTCCCCGCTCGGGCTTGTGAATGCCTGCGCCGAAAAAAATCACATCGGAACGGTTCCTGTCGGGGACAGTGTCCAACGGATTGGCAAAAAGTTGCAGATTACCAAAAATGTCGCCATTGACTTCCACCGACAGATTGCGCGGCTGTTTCAGTTTGAAAATCAGCATATTACCGTTTATTTCCGGCTGAATGTTGCACGAAAGCGGACGTACCTGCGCCGAGTGAATCGCGCCTTTGTTGCAGGTAACGGCAATTTCCACCTCGCCCGCAAAATCGAAATACGCCATCGACGACTCGCGGACGGTGTGTTTGGTATCGACCACCTCATCGACAAACGCCATATAGGACGGAACCGTCTGCCAGTCGCTGCCCGCCTGCCGCACCTGAACCGCAAAATCGGCGTTCAAATGAGCGCCTTCGGGCGCAGGATAAGTAACAAGTTGTTGCGCCGACGAATTGAGAATTGAGAATTGAGAATTGAGAATTATCAACGCTGTAAGAATTAAATTTTTGTGTATCATAATTTTGTAATTTGTTTTATGGTCTATATTCCTTGCCAATCACAATTTTATCGCCGCTGTCGTCCACCTCAAAAAGGTGCGGAATGCGGACGTATCTGCCGCCGTCGTTTTTATGGCTGTGAACGGACATCAGCAATTTTCCCTCAAAAGTGCGGAAGAGCATTCCGTGTCCGAAATCGGGCGGCGTAATCGGCTCTTTTTCCTGCATCCAGCGACCGTTCAAAGTACCGTCAGAAGAATAGGCAACTCCCTGTGTATAAACGTTATAAACCCAACTTGTCCACAACATTCCGAGCCGTCCGGTTTGGGTGCGGAAAAGGTAACAGCCGTCGGTAACTTTGTTGGGAATGTCGTTGCCGTTTTCGTCTTTTTCCCTGCTCCAGGGCGAATCGAAAGCGCGGAAAAGCACCGTTCCTTTGCCCACAGAGCCGCTCAAATCGGGTTTCAACTCAATTTTCTCTACCGTTCCGTTCCAGTTTTGCAGCCATTCGCCGCAATAAATCATATAGGGTTTGCCGTCCGTATCTACCCAAAAAGTGCCGTCCAAAGTCGGATTTTCGGCAGGCAAATAGGTTGCGTCTTTCATCGGGCGATAGGGTCCCTCGGGCTTGTCGCTGACCAAAATATGACTTGCGCGGCGCGGAATAACATTGCCCCGCACGGTGTCGATTTTGATGTTTTCGTTGGTAAAAGTGGCGAAATAGTAATATTTTCCCTTGTAGGCGTGCAGTTCCGCCGCCCAAATTGCGGGACGCTCGCCCATCCACGACTGCGGGTCGGTTTCCGCCACGCGGTACGGACCGTCCCAGAGGCGCAAATCGCGGCTTTTCCACAACATTCCGCCGGTGCCGGTCATATAATACGTCTTCGTTGCCGTGTCCGCCAGAATCGCGGGGTCGCTCAGACGAATGCTGTCCAACGGCACATTTTTTCGCGGCTGAAAACGCGGGCGATTGGCGTTTGCCTGCGTTTGCGGCTGCTGTTGCGCGGCTTTTGTTTGTCGGGTTTGTTCTTCGGTTTGATAAACACGCAGATAATCAATTTCGTAATGCTGCGGGAAGACGTGGTCGTCTATTTCGCCGCCATTGTCGCCGCCGAGCGCAAGGTTCAACAGCAGATAATGCGGCTGACGGAAAGGATTGGTAAAATTGCCCACAGCGCCGTTGTAAGTGTCTTTCAGCAGGGTTTCATTCAACAGTTCGTTGTCAAGGTAGAGGCGGATGGCGGTGCTGTCCCAGTCCATTCGCCAGATGTGAAATTTGTCTGCCCAGGCAAGGTCTTTGGCTGTAAAATACGAAAACGGGATGGTTTTCGAGTTCCAGATGGCTTTGTTCGGCTCGTTGCCACCCCAGGCGGCATTGGCAAGAATATGCGGCACGCCTTTGATGCGATAATATTCCATAATGTCAATTTCGCCGTTCGAGGGCCAGGGATAATTCACTCCCAAAGTCCAAATGGCAGGCCACACGCCGGGCGCTGTTGGAATTTTTGCACGAATTTCAAATCGTCCGTAGAGAAATTCCGCCTTCCCCCGCGTGTTGACGGAAGCGGCGGTATATTCCACATATTGCCGACTGCGCCGCCAGTCGCGGCTTTGCGGCTGGTAAAGCGGATTGTCAAATTTTTCCTGCCGCGCCTCGATGACCAGTACGCCATTTTTGCAAAAAGCGTTGTCCGCCTGATACCACTGCGCCTCGTGATTGCGCACAAAGCCCTGTTCAAAGCCCCAAAACGCCTCATTCACCCTGCCTTCGGCGTCAAATTCGTCAGCCCAAACAAGTTTGTACTCTCCCTCCTGCCCAAAAGCAAAACTGCCGCACAGGAGCATTGTAAGTGATAAAATTCTGATTTTCATTGGTTTTTTATGTTTAAATGTTATTGTTATTTTTGAAATAAAATCAAACGCGAATTTGTTTTTCCCGATACATAAAACGCTTTTTCTATGTAAATATTTTGACGCTGGGGCGCGGAAATCTTTTGTCCTATTAGCGTATAATATTCTTTTTTAAGAATTTCTTCATCAACAAACTTGCCTTCTATTGCGCTGAAATTTCCGTTCATCACTTGCATCACTTCCTCTGCCGTCAGGGCGCGGTTGAAAATGCGAAATTCGTCTATTTTTCCGTCATAATAAGGGTCGGCAGAGAAATGCGACCGTCCCAGATAATGCGTGTTGCTGCTGGTGAGTTCGAGGTCATAGGGGCGCTGGGTGATGTCGCCCGTTGCGCCCGCTGCTACGCCGTCGATGTACATTTGCAGCGTGTCGCTTTTCAGGGTGAGGGCAATATGTTTCCACGCACCGGCGGCAAGCGGACGGGTGGCGTAAGCCGTTTGTGCCGTACAACCGGGCGTCAGAATGGAAAAAGTCGGTTTGCCGCCGTCGTTGGCAGGAGCAAAAAACATATACGAGGCGGAGGACGAGCCGAAATCGAAAAGCCGCGCCCACGCAGTCCGTGTGTCCTGATAAATCCACGCTGTAACGGTAAATTCCGAAAGATTTTCAATAAAATTCAGCGGCAAACGTGCGTAGGCGGTCGAGCCGTCGAGGTCAATGGCGTTGTCCGTATGCCCTGCCACAAAAGAATACGTTCCGTAAAGCGTTGCATTGAGGTTGTTGCCGCTGAAATCGGCAGCGCGATTGGTACCCGAAAGTTCGTCGAGTTTGTACCAGACGGATTTTTCGGTCGGGTCTTTCACCGTTACCTGCATTGTGTCGGCGGTGCAGTTGCCGCTGTTGTCATACGATTTCACCACGATGGTATGTGCGCCCGCCGCCACGCCCGAAACGATGCGCGTGAAATCGGCGGGGGTGGCAGCGGTGCCGCTTATTGCGCCGTCGAACCAAATTTCCACGCGGTTGATGCTGCCGTCGATGTCGTTGGACTTGCCCTTGACGGTGATGTTGGCGGGAGCGACGTATTTCGTGCTGTTATTTGCGGGCAAAAGCATCTGCAAAACAGGACGGATATTTCCCTGTGTAAAAGTTACATTGTCGAAAACGGCAGTAGCAGTCGTGTTTTCGTCTGCGCTCGTAACTGCCATTCCCACATACACATCGCGCGGAAGAACGGGTGTCAGGGTTTGGGCGGGCGTCCAGTTACTGCCGTCAGCGGAAGTGGAAACGGTCAGGGTGTTGCCGCTGCGTTCGAGTTTCAGCCATTGATTTGCCGCCGTTATTTCAAAAAAATACGACTGACCGCCCTGCATCAGGTCGCCGCGCAGCATCAAACCCGCTTTTCCTGTGGATGCGCCGCTGCGCGAAGTCATCCGCGCCACCAACACACCGTCGTCTATCAGCCGCCTGAAAACGAAATGCAGATTGTCCGTGTTGCCCGCCTCGCCCGTGCCAACAATGGTGAAAAGATTGCCCGCCTGCTGCCATTGCGCCGAGCCGTAATTCGCCCTTGCAGCAATGCTGACGGGCGCAATGTCCATATTTTGCCAGGGAAGAAGACACGAACCGCTGTCGGAAAGCATTGTGAGCGAGGTAAATCCCGGATTGTCGTAAGTGTCGATGTGAATAGAAGTGCTGGGACCAATGATATAAGGCACCTGCGCCGCAATTTCGATAATGTCGGGGATTTCGCTGTATAAACCGGCACGGTTGTGATAATGATTGTAAATCAGTTGCCAGCACGGATTGGCTTTGCCGCGATTGCCCCCGCCCAAAGCCGACTCGGTAGCCCACGAACAGTTGGAACCCTGCATCCGCGAATAACTTGTGTAAGGCAGGTCTTCGTATTTTCCCGCGCCGCTCGCCATAATATTGTAACGCGCCACATATTCCAAGCCCTTGCGCAAACGGCTGTTGGAATACGCGAAAAGGTCGTCGCCCTGATTCCACGCCGTTTCACAAAACGCCGCCACCTGCCACGCCGCATCGAGCGTATGCGCCTGGTCACGACCCGATTCTTCCATTTGACCAAGTTCAATGGCAATGCCCGAAGTGGTTTGCGTGTAAAGATTATTCACCAGCCGCATAATCCAGCCCGTGCCGCCCTGAATGTTGCCTTTTCCGGTGGAAATTCCGTTTTTAAAATAATTAATGCCCTTGTCGTAAATTTCGCGGTCGTCGCACAGCACACCGATGGCTATCATTGCATTCATATTGCCCAAATCCCAGTTGGAGCGGTAGTTGGTGATGCAGGCGTCGTTGTGGTCGGCGCCATAGGAATTGCCATACAGAAACCGCTCAACCAGCGGATAGTAATAGACGTTGAGCATATAGGTTTTGAAACGCTCGAAGTCGAAACCCGGATAGCCGCGCATCATTTCGGCTACGTTGGCAAATTGCGAGCCGAGAAATCCTGATGCCAAATAGCGGTCGGCGTTGCCCGAAAGCGAGGTGTGCGTAGCCGACCACGAGTTGAGCAGGTCGCGTGCCTTGTTGCCGTGCTGTACGTCGCCGCTGATTTTGTAAATCAGCGCGTGCTGGTAAGCAGCCGCCACGTCGCGGTCGAGAAGGGAAACGTTGTCGCCGTCCCCACCACGAATAACGGTGGCAGTTGCCCGCGATGCCCACGAAAGTTGCGCTTCGGGCGAAGCGAGCAAATTCTGGTACGCCTGATAGTAGGGCTGCTCGTGTCGGGCAACTTTTTCGCGCATCCGCGCAAAATCCGACTCCTTGTGCAAAATGCCCGGATGGATAAAATTCTGTGCCGCCACAGTTCCGCAAACAAAACTCAGTGCCAAAGCGGTAGATTTCATTTTTTTTGAAAACGAGAACTTGTTTTTCATAAAGATTTTACTTTTTTGTGTATAACATTTTTTTTGCATTAAACGAAGGGCAAAGGTACGAAGGTTTTTGGTCTCCTCAGGTATAAAATCAGGTCAATTTATAGGTCGTTTTGTGTCAAAAATATGCCCTACCCCGTTTTGCCCTGTTCTCTGAATTCTTTGGGCGAAACGCCAAATTCTCTCTTAAATGCTTTGTAAAACGTTTTGTTGATGGAATCGTAACCGGAGAGGTCGGCTATTTCCACAATTCTCAAATCGGAATGCAGCAGCAGGTCGGCGCAGCGTTTCATTTTGATGGACGTAATAAATTCGTGCGGACTTAACCCTGTGAGCGACTGTATTTTGCGATAGAGTGTCGAGCGACTCATATTCAAATCGGCGCCAAGCATATCTGCCGAATAATCGACATTGGACATATTTTTTTCTACGCTTTCGATGGCTCGTTTCAGCAAGGTTTCGTCGAGCGGCGTGATGGTTATCGCCGCCGGGTTCAAGTCGATGGTGTTACGGAAATGCGCCTGCCGTTCCTGCTGCTGCGCAATCAGACGGCGTATCCGCAGCAAGAGCACATCCAAGTTGAAGGGCTTGGAAATATAGTCGTCCGCGCCGGCTTCGTAACCGGTCAGGCGGGTTTCATCCGAAGCGCGGGCGGTGAGCAAAATCACCGGAATGTGCGAGGTCTGAATGTTCTTTTTGATGTGCGCACAAAGTTCTACGCCGTCCATTCGCGGCATCATCAAGTCGCTGATAATCAGGTCGGGCAACTCTTTCAACGCCTGCTGTTCGCCCTCTTCGCCGTCTGCCGCCTGAACAATTTCGTAACTTTCTTTCAACTCGTCTGCCAAAAACTGTCGGAAATCGGGGTTGTCTTCCACCACCAAAATTTTGAATTTCTGCGACATTTCGCTTTCGGCAGGCGTTGTCGGCGGTGTTTTTTCGACGGGTTCGCTTTCTTTTTCGGCGGGTTGTGGCGCAATGTCGGCGGTTTCTCCCAAATCGGCAGGCAGGCGCACCTCAAACTCGCTGCCCACGCCTTCTTTGCTTTTCACATTGATGCTGCCCTCGTGCAGAGCGATATATTCTTTCACCAAATGCAGACCGATGCCGCTGCCGGTGTTGCCTTTGGCGTTGTCGAGTTGATAAAAACGCTCAAAAATCAGCGGCACTTTGTCCGCCGGAATGCCCGCGCCCGTGTCGCTCACGCGGATGACCGCATATTCGCGCCCGTCCTCCGCCGTTTTGTAAAGCGAAAGCACAATCTGTCCGCCCGCCGCCGTGTATTTGAATGCGTTCGAGAGCAGGTTGTTGAGTATTTTTTGCACTTTGTTTTTATCGAAAAACATATACAAATCCGTTTCGCTCACACGCTCGGAAAACGCAATGGCGCGGCTCTCGGCAATTTCCTCGAAACTGTGGAAAATTACATCCGTAAATGCTACCAAATCGCCATAGTCCAGTTGCAGCGACTCGCCTTTCATTTCCAGTTTGCGAAAATCGAGCAACTGATTGACAAGGTTCAGCAAATCTTTGGCATTTTTGTGGATTTTCGTCAGTTTTTCGCGGAGCGTATCGTTGTCAGCCGTTTTCATCAACGCCTCCAAAGGCGAAAGTATCAGCGTGAGCGGCGTGCGAAATTCGTGGCTGATGTTGGTAAAAAAGCGGAATTTCAACTGGTCAAGTTCTTCTTTTTGCCTCTCGGCGTCCTGCTGCCGCTGTTTTTCTACCAAAAGCAATTTCTTTTTAACATAACGGCGAATAAAATAATACACCGCGCAGGCGCACAGCAGCACATAAAGCGCATAAGCATAGCCGGTTGCCCAAAGCGGCGGCGAAATCACAATTTTCAGGAGGGCAAAATCGTCGCTCCAAATTTTGTCGTTGTTGGCGCTCTGCACCCTGAAAAGATAGGTGCCGGCAGCCAAACCGGTGTAAGTGGCGCTCCCCTGCCCTCCCGTGCTGATTTCCGTCCAGTTTTTGTCGAAATTTTCGAGCCGGTAGCGGAAAAATGTTTGCCGGGGATTGACATAATTCAAGCCCGAAAATTCGAGCGTGATGTAATTCTCGTTGTAGCGCAAACGGAGTTCCTGCGTGCGGTTTATCGGCTGCTGCAAAACCACGCGCCCTTTGTACGCCGTGTTTTCCCTGATTTCGGAATTGAAAAGTTTGAAGGCGGTAAAAACGGGTTTCGCCGCTTTTTTGTTATAAACCATCCGCTGCGGATTGAAAACGTTGAAACCGTGTATTCCGCCAAAATAAAAATCGCCGTTTCGCGCCTTTAATGCCGAATTTTCGTAAAATTTGCCCGTCTGCAATCCGTCCGGCGTGCTGAAATTGACCACCGAAAACCTGTATTCGCCCGCCTGCCGAGCCACCTCTATTTTGCTGATGCTGCTGACGGTCGAAATCCAGATAATCGATGCGCTGTCTTCCAAAATGGCGGTAACAATATTGTTCGGCAGCCCTTCGTTCATCGTCATTGTGTAAAGTTTCCGCTGCTCATCGTCCCAAATGCGGATGCCGCGCTCGGTACAAAACCATTCGAGCCCGCGTCGGTCTTTCAGCACACAATAATATTTGGTATTTACGTCCGTGAATTTGGGCGAGGAAGGCGTGTCAATTTCGGGCAAATAGACAGAGTCCGCCTGCGTGTCGTAATAGAAAATTCCCGCCTCGCCCGTTACGGCAAAACGGTTTTCGCCCGCAGGGAAAAAATTGTAATTCACTTTGTGCGATTTCAGTTTGGGAAATTTGTCCGCCAGCAAACTGACTTTTCCTGTGGCAGGGTTCAGGCGCCCAATGCCGTCGTAATTGATGCTCACCCAGTATTGCCCCGACTCGTCCTGATAAATCGCCCTGCCAACGTTCTGATTCAGACGGTTAGTTACCTTGCAGTGTTTCAATGTTTTACCATCGATACAATAAAAACCGTCCAAAAACGAACCCACCCATACTTTGCCCTGTCGGTCGCGGTAAAGCGAAAGGCACAGCCCTTCTATTTTCCCCCGAAACAGTTTTTCAATCTGATGCGTATCGGGATGAAAACGGAAAAGTCCGTTTGCCGTTCCGACTAAAACGTTGCCGTCGTCTTCTTCCAAAAAACAGCGCACAAACTCGTTGCTCACACCGCCCGCCGCCGCTACCGTCTGGTAAAGTTGAAATTTGCGCATACTGGGGTGATAATAGCAGAAGCCCTGAAACATCGTGCCTACCCACACGCCACCGCTCTCGTCCACCACGATGGAATGAATGTCGCTGTGAAGGACGCCGTTGTCGAGCGGAACGCCGTTCAGCACCTGCACTTTGAAGGTTTTTCCGTCGATAAAACGCAGCCCCGACCACGAAGTGCCAGCCCACAGATTGCCGTCTTTGTCCAAATCCATACAGACAAAAAAATTGGATGCGCCCGAAATGTCGGCGACCTGCGTCCAGCGGCGCTCGGTGCGGCTGTAAAAACTGATGGCTTCGTTGTACATCAGCCAGAGGTCGCCCGCCGCAGTCGGACAAAGGAAAACACGGTCGGTGTTGGGCGTAATCGTGTTCAAAAAATGCGTGTCCTGCGCCACAAAACCCGATTTTGCGTAATCCCAGCAGGCAATCAGTCCGCCCGAAAAAACCATCCAAACCTGAGTTTTGTACTGGCGCAATTCGCGCAGCAAACCGTATTTTCGGGCAAAAGCACCACCGCCTTCCACAATGATTTTCAGCGTTTTATCTTTGATATTGTAGAGCGAAAGCGTACTGTCTTCGGTAACGAACCAGAAATTTTTCGCATCGTCAATAAACAGTTCCGTCAAGCGATTTCCCACGCCAAATGATTGCAATTCGCCGTCAATATCATAAACAAAACGGTTGGTATTGAGGTCTAAAAGCAGCAGATAGGTCTGTTCCTTCACCCACGCCCGCCCCTTGTGGTCGTAGCAAACCGCCGGATGCCGAAAATGATTCCACTGATAGGTTTTCCGCGTGTCCTGATAAAAATTGTCGAAACTTGCGCCGTTATAAATGGTGAAAATCGAGGCGGTTTTGATGCCCAGCCGTCCGTCCGGCGCGATGCTCAAATTGCGTATCTGATTGTCGGGCAAACCGTCGGTCAGGTCTATATGACGGAAAACATAGTTCTGTCCCGCCGCTATCGCAGCGAAACAGAACATATTGAAAATCAGCGCAAATACATGTTTTTTTGACATCATAACAATATTTTCGGCGACAAATTTACGAATTTATTTTGATTTTTCAATCTTTATACGATTGATATTCTATTATTTCACTCTTATTTGTCATTCCTTCGATATTTACAATAATGTGATTTCCAACACTGTTATTGTAGAAATTAATATCGGTGCGACCGGTTTCGTCGATTCTTACATCAGGATTCCAATACAGGGTGCGACGATGGTCTATATCCCCTGCCACAGGCTCCGGTATGACTGTCTTTGCAAATTCTTTGCTGTAGGAATAGCCGTAAAAATGAGTGATTCGGGCATTCGGGTTCAGATTAAACACGCGCATATCGGTTTTTACTTCTATCTGTAAAGATATCATTTTAGCATTAGCCGAAATCGGACGATCGTTTCTTGGATTAATTCGTCCTTGCCAATAATAAGGATTTTTGTAAAGAGTGATAATCTTAAAATGTTCTGTATTTCCATAAAATAAATTGAGTAGAGATTGATTGATGCTTCTTAACTTTATATAATAATTGTTATTATAGACTGTTATTATTGGAATATTTTCATATCGTAAAACCAGTCCGGTTCCTTCTTTTGAAAATATTTCGAATCTGCTATCTTTCCGTTCCAAATAATCGCCCAATGTTGTCGGATAGGGAACGCCCCGATCTGCCAATGCCTCGATTTCCTTATCTACATTATACACTATATCGGGCTTGGGTTCTGGCGTGCGGCGCGATTTGACTTTTAACTCCTGCAAGACATGAACATCTGACAATGAAACTTTTGCCTCCGGCAACGTATCGTTAAATTTCAACCGTTTATCATTGAAAAATGTGTCGTAAAAACCGTAAGCCTTGCCCTTCGGACTGAACTGACGGTCTAATGTGATGCGGCTCTTGACGGCTTTGCCCTGCTCGAAAGTCTGCAACAGCAGATCCCACTCTCCGAACACATCGAAACGGCTGCCCACAAAAGCAAAACAGCCGAATGCATCGGTGACCCCCATATCGCTAATGCCTGCCGAATCTTTGTTCATATAAAACGACAGGCGGGTGTAAGGTATCGGCTTGTTGTTAAATGGATGCAAAACTTGCCCCTTGATCATCAGCGATTCTTCGATCGGATGAGGCGTAAGGAGCGGCTCAATGCCCGCCATCTGTTTCCAGACATAACGCCGCCAGCCTTGCGTCAGCAGCAGCAAATCCAAATGATGGCGATGCAGGCTGTCGTCCGCTTCAAAATAGTAGGCAGGACGCTCAATATGACCTTTCAATTCCGACGACAACAGCAGATTGGTATAAATATTCTCGCCCTGAACATCCACCGACGAGTTGCCCGCATCACGCACCGAAACCGAAACCGTTCCCGCCACAGAACGCTCATTTCGATCTTTTGATGCTATCGCCAAACTGATTTTTTCTAACGGCTTGTAAATCGTTTTATCCGGCGTACAAATCAGCGACACAGCCGACGGGCGACGTACAAAAAACAGCCGCTCTGACATCACCTCTCCGGTAGCGCTAAACAGCGTGAGGGTATTGACGCCCGTCGGCAGGCTGTCTGTTTCAATGTGCAAAGTCTGATTTTTTTCTACCCGCAGACTGTCAAAATAACATAGTTTTCCACGACAGGTGATCGTCAAGCCCAGCAACTCATTTTCAATATCGGCAGATTGTTGAATCTCAACATCTAAAATTTCGTCGTGCTGATTTAAGTGCATCACATAGCCTTCCGGCTGTATTGTCGGCAAGTCAAAATCGTAATTGTGCTGTTTATAGCGGACAATGACCTTATATTTTTCGTCGGCTTGCGGCTTAAAATCAAAAGCGCCCATCCCTTGATGTTACGTAGAAAACGAGGCTATTTCGGTTTTATCGGCAGTCAAAACAACGCCCGACACGTCGATGTTTTCACCGCTTTTACCGGTTGCGCGAAAGGCGACACGGTTGCGCAATCCGGCTATCAGATTGCCGCCTTCGGGGTAAAAATCAAGATGGACAGCATCCGTCTTTTCAGCCTTTTTCCGTATGTTTTCAAGGTCGGATGAGTAGGGTTCGGTCATATCCTTCTCCGAATAGTCGCCTTCCTCTTCAGGCGCTTTCCAGACCGGAAACACCCGCGAAAAAAGGATCTCCTCACCATAATTCAGCATCATCCGCGTGTAAGCTCTGACCTCGTAATAGCCCGCCCGCCAGTCTTTGTTCAAGGCAAATTCGCCGTGCGCCTGCCCGTTCTCTATCTTCAAAATTTTGGAATCGACACAAACACCTTCCTGCGTCAACAACTCCACATGCAACACACGACTCAAGGGATTGATTGTCAAGGCTTCGGCACCAACAACGTATGCCTTAAACCAGATTGTTTCATCCAGAAAATAACCGGTATTGTCGAAATGCAAATAGACTTTTTCCTGCGGATAGATATAATTAAACGCCTGAATATTGCTAACAAATGCCCGCAACTTGATACCCGCCGAATCGGTCTGCGCCACCATCGACACCGTCATACAACTTATCCACAACAATAAAATGCGTTTCATCAGGGTAGAAAATTATAGAAGCAAAGGTGGAAATTTTTTTAAAAAACGAAAGGAAATACAAACTTTTTTCAATGTTTATGAACAGCCCAATATTTGTGCGCCATACTGTGCAGATATTCCGCTGTTAATTGAGCATCTTCTTTACAAACTATAAAAACATTTTGTATTTTATACTCATGTGTAAGAACAAAGAAATATGGCTGCTCCTGATTTTCTGCCGCAATCGACACTGTATCGACATTATAAACCAAAAACAGATGCTTGTCTGTGGATTGAGCATAAGCTTGAAATTGACGCACATTGCCATATCCACTCAAAATTGCAATCCCTTTTTCAGGAAAATATTCCGACACTTCTTTGAGCAAAGAAAGTGATTGTTGGACACAAGCATCACAATCATTTTCGCGGAATCGAAAACACAAAACACTTTGTTGATCAGTTTTTATCAATGATTGCAACGGAACTTCCCGTTTGTGTTCCACATCCTGCACCTTGATGGTTTGAACGGTCAAACCTTCCGACTCTTGTTGCAGGATAATATTTTTTGATAATTTTCCTGACAACGATACATCTTTATTGGAAAGCACTAAATTCTCCCTGACAGCATCCCAATAACGATTTTGTATTTGGCGATACTTGTATAACACAATGCCGTCGAATGAAATCAATACGACAATCACTATCCCAATAATAATATTTCTGATATTCATAATTTTAAAAATCTTTTAAAGTGAATACAACTATAATAGGATTATCCAATGCTTGTGTTGTGTTTAATAAAGATTCCGGCACCGATTGTTGCTCGTATAAAAAAGAAGATGCTGTTATTATATCTTCTGCTTGTAAGAGGCAATAAACTTTATTCCCTTGCACTAAAACAGGTTGAAATGGAGTAATTTGATCCATATCATTATAAAACGGATTGGCATCTAATAATTTGTGTGATTTTTTGGAATACAAGACCGTATGAAGCTGTTCTCTATAACGATATTTAAAAATAATAACATCTTTATTTTCCATATAATAATAGCTTTCACATAAACCGATAGCATTGGAATAATCTGTTATTTTTTTAAAAGTCATACCTGTTTCAGTAACCTTATTCCAATATCTATGATCAACATTATGATTATTAAAATTCAGATAATGTGCGGGAATGATATTATCTTTTGTTACATAATATACTGTTTGACTATGATCAGGCTTAATAGCAAGCATAGTATCATTCATCACAGAAAATTGAGGTAAAGTACTGTAAACCAATGACGTACTAATATCTGCCGAAAAATAATCAGCCCCACATAAAACTTTTCCATCTTGAGTTGTAAGCATCAGGTTAGGATATTTATTGTTTTTTATGATTGTTGGATTGCGTAAATAATCAACATAATATGTATAATGGTTACCTATGGAAAATACTCTATTACTTCGATAAGGTAAAGTTTCTTCTCTCAAAAAATGACCTTGTATATCATAATGCAATATCTTTTTACGAACATTACAATAAATTTTCACTACTTGTTGTTTTGAATCCCAATATATGTCTTGTAAAACTACATAATCACCCGGACCAGACCCTTGTTTTTGTATTTGAATTTTTTCTTGTGTTAATTTATTAAAAACAAATAAAGAATGTGTAATATATTTGTCCATAATGATAAAGAAATCATCTACGACAAGCAATTTATCAATATTACCTATCAAAAAGTTCGTATCAGTCGGAATAGGTATGTATTCTATGGACTGAAATATTGTAGAATAACACACTCGTTGCGCCTTTGACGGATTGCAAGATAAAGTATCCCTACAATGAGAGTCAAGTATGATAGGACTATAAGAATTGTCACATGCAAAGAAAAGACAAGTAACCAAACTAATCAATAACAATTTCTTCATACTTATTATATTTTATATAGCCTTCTTGTCTTTATGTCTAAAAAACAAGAAGGCTAAAAATGTTTATGGATAATATAACATACTCCAATTGCAACGACAGCAATAGACATATAGACCAGAGTAACACTCTAATTTGTGCCCTTGTTCAAGACAAATATCAGTATTACTGTTACCTGTATCCGGATTGTCATCGGTACCATCATCACAGGAAGTACTGTAACAATCTTCCACACAATAATCCAACTCGCATACGATATGGAAAATAGAACCATTATTGCCCGGACAAGCTACTTCCTTAGCTTTAGGATTGACAAAATCTTCCGGATTAGAACTCTCGCTCCATTCTACACCTCCCAAAGCTTCATAATTCTGTCTGAAACTAACATGCTTTGGATCACCATGATCATTAAACACTATTGACAGATTGAAAATAACCAATACGATTATTCCTGTCACACTTAAACTCACTAATACTTTTTTCTTCATATAGCAAAAATTTAATTATTTATAAATTTATTAATTATACTATCTCCACTTTCCAAATTTTTTGTTAAGTAAATCCCTTCCGCATTAATCTCTATTTTTTCGCAGAATTGCGTGTTATAAAATTCTATCGACACTTTGCCTGTTTCATCTGTTTGCAGATTAGGATTCCAATACAGTGTACGATAATGCTCGTGTCTGTCCGGCAAATATGTTCCGGCATAACATTCTTCGACTTCCGAATAGCCGTAAATAGGCGTTTGACGCACATCTTTCACCGCCCGCACATTTTCTCTATAATGCAGCGGATAGACATAACAATAAAGCCCGATTTCCGATTTGCTGTCCCTGCTGCTTGTGAGTGTTATCTTTTTCCAAGGGAAAATAGTTATTTGTTCGACTTGCAAAGATTTTTCCAAAGGAGTCAGATTATAGCCACCATCGGAACGATATTTATATTTGCTGACCGGTTTTCCATCAACAACGGAAAATATTCCAAGCGCATAGTTTCCAAATACAAATTTCCCGTTAGCGCCTCCGTCGGCAGGCAAATCAATAGACTGCGACCTGTCAAAAGTAGACACATACGCATAGCCGTTATGTTGTTTGATCAGATATTCATGAACATTGTCGGGATAATATTTTTCACCTGAATCCAACCAATATTCAACATCCTGTTCTACATTGTAAATCAAGTCTTTACCTCGTTTAGTCGTTACTGAAATTTCATTGATTTCATAAAGAGAACCGATGGTGTCAATATCGGTGGTATATTTATTGACTACGCTCTCCATATTAGGTATGTTTGTTTTTAAATGGGCAACCGGAAGTGTCGCTTGCATCTCGTTCAAATGATATGTTTTTACCGACGGGCTGAACCATCGGTCTAATCGAATATTTTTATACGCATCTTTTAATTTTGGCGCAATCATTGTAAAGATAGATCTGCCGGTATAATCAAGGGCATAAATAGAAAAATTTCCGTCTTTATCAGGCACACATTCACCTTCCATCAACAGTTCTCCTTCGCCTCCTATAAAACGAATTTCTTTTGCTTTGCCAACAATATGACCTTTGATTAGCAAACCTTTTTCCATCGGATATTTACATTCAAACAGTTTTGTCCCAGCCATTGTTTGCCATTTATATCGTTTCCAGCCCTGTACCAACAGCAACAAATCCAATGCCATACGGTATTTGATAGAATCTGACGAAAAATAATAAGCCGGATTTTCAATATATCCTTTTAAATCGGACGACAGCAGCATATTTTCCCACATTGTACCGGATGATGGTGTTGAAATGGTCGCGCCTGCATCTCTGACGGCTACCGATAGCTTTGCCCGACAACTATTTTCTGTCATAAAATCTATATGAATTTTTTCGCGAGGAAGATATTGCGATTTGTCCGCCATAATATGGACGGTTGTATTTTCTTTTTGTGTCGGATATACAAAAAAATGTCGTTCAGCGAATATCTCACCTTTTGCATCAAACAACGTAATCTGATTGACGCCTGACGGTAAATCTTCTTTAGGTATTTGTAGTTCAAAGATATTTTCCGTCATTTCGATGGTTTTAAAAATATGCATCGCACCACGGCACATCAGCGTTAAGCCTAAAGTATGTGATGCCATTTGGGCGCTCTTTTCAATTTGTATGATCAGCGACGATTCGAGTATGTTATTGACTCGAAGCACATAACCTTGTGGCAAGATGGGCGGTAAATCAACCGGATATTCCTTACCTTCATAGAACACCACCACTTTATCTGCTCCGTTATAAGACGGCGTGTAGTGAAAACTACCCATCCCATTGTGAACCTCAGAAAAGGATGTTATCATCTCATTTCTAACATTGCGCACCTCACCCTCTGCCGACAAAATCGCATTTTGTTTATCAGTAATTCGGAAAGCAATTAATGAATTTAATCCGGCAACTAAATTGCCACCTTCAGGATAAAATTCGATATTGACTGCCTTGCGTTTCTCTTTCGATTCCCTGTGATTTTTGAAATTAAAACCGTTGATATCTGTTGGATTATTCATGGTTGCAGTCGAATAATTTCCTTCTTCTTGGGGTGGATTATAGACCGGCATAACCCGTGAAAAAATAATTTCTGAACCAAAATTAAGCATCCAGCGAGTATATGCTCTGATTTCATAAAAACCGGCTAAATAATCATAATTGAAAGGCGTCAATTGAAAATTACCATGACATTGTCCGTTTTCGATTTTTAATTTTTTGGTTTCCAATATTTTGCCCAAGGGATTGAGTAATTCCACATATAAAACTCGACTCAATGTATCGCTCCGTAATGTGTGTGCATTAAATATATATGCCTTAAACCAGATTGTTTCATCCAGAAAATAACCGGTATTGTCGAAATGCAAATAGACTTTTTCCTGAGGATAGATATAACTAAACGCCTGAATATTGCTGACAAACGCCCGCAATTTGACGCTCGCCGAATCGGTCTGCGCCACCATCGACAGCACAGTAAAACAACTTATCCACAACAATAAAATGCGTTTCATCAGGGTAGAAAATTATAGAGGCAAAGGTAGAAAAAATAATTGAATAATAAAAAACATCTTGAAAAAACGCTGCAAATCCAAATAAAAACACTACTTTTGCAGTCTAATTTTTCAACGTGATGTATCAGTCATTTTTCAAACGTGCCATAGACTTTGTGATCGCCCTGATAGGATTGGCGGTGATTTCCCCCATATTCCTGTTGATAGCGGCGATTTTGTTTTTTGCCCATCGAGGAAAAGTGTTTTTTGTTCAAAACAGACCCGGAAAAAATGAAAAAATTTTCAAATTAGTCAAGTTCAAAACGATGAACGACCTTCGCGACCAACAAGGAAATTTATTGCCTGATGTTGAACGAATTACGCCTTTCGGAAATCTGATTAGAAAAACTTCATTGGACGAAATTCCGCAGTTATTGAACGTCTTGAAAGGCGATATGTCGTTGATTGGTCCGCGCCCACTCCTGGTCGAATATCTGCCGCTGTACAATACAGCGCAGAAACGCCGCCACCTTGTTCGCCCCGGCATCAGCGGCTGGGCGCAAGTCAATGGGCGCAACGCTATTTCGTGGGACGATAAGTTTCGTTTCGATCAATGGTATGTCGATCATGTGTCGTTGGCATTAGACCTCAAAATCATCGGAAAAACACTGCTGCAAGTCTTTCGTTCAGAAGGAATTAACGCCGATAAAAATGTTACGATGGAGCTGTTTCGGGGAAACGAGATCCATTAATTTTTTTAACTTATCCCTATATGTTTTTTAACAAACATCAATCATTATCCCCCATACAGTATATTTTCAATCCATTGTTGGTGTTCGGAGCTAAAAACATTATTGCCGTTGGGATAAACCGATTTTTGAGCGTTCTTGTAGCGTAATTCCAAATCGGCGGCACGATCGACAGCGGTTTTCAATGCTGTCAGTAAAGCATCAGGATGCAGTTCACTGCCAATAATATTGTCGGATATGCTGGATAATGATTCTGCCGTTTTGGTTTGAAATGTGTTGGTAACGACCACGCAGCCCGACAAAGCCAAATCTATCGGCGGCATACTGTAATGCGGCGTTGCCATCAGCGACAAACCCACATCGAATGTGTATAACAGTTTTTTATAGTCGTCGAGCGATTGATTCAGTAAAGTTTTCAAAACAACGCCGTCGCCCATCTGCATATTCAAGATTTCAGGATGACCGATACCGTACAACTCCCAGTTTTTGTCGAAAATGCCTGTTTTTACCGCCATGTCTATGACGTACATGCAGAGTTCGTAACAGTTTCTACTCTCCGAAGGTCTGGCATAAAACACAAAACGCTTTTTCACGTTTCGCTGCATAAATTGCTGTTTATTGGGCAATTGGTAATTTGCAGGACTTTGTTGAGAAATACCATAATCCGCTCCGTAACGGCTACGAAGTCCGCCAATGTCATTCGTCAAAAATGCCTGCCGCAATACTTCGGTCGAAAACATCGGAAAATAATCAAGCCGATAGCTATTGTCCGTCATCGCCCACAGTGAACCTTGCGGAAAAAAGGCTCTTTCGTCGTCCTGTATAAAATAAATGAACCGTTTTTGACGACAATATGATTGAATATGATTTGCATGAAATGCACTCTGGCGAATGGTTGCCACAGTCATATCTTCCGGCGAAATATGCAAGCTTGTCTGACCGGCATAAAACGGCATACAAACGATTTCAGCTGTTTGGCTCAAGTTGTACAAATCACTGTTCTGCAAGGCTATAAGTTTTCTGATTTCATCAATCAACAAGGCTGAATTATAAATCAAAAAACGAATGTGTAAGCCCATATTTTGCAGAAACTTCGCAAAATACAAAATAGACAATGGTCCGGCAGACATGTTTGCCCAAGGTTGAAGAATGAACACATTGACAGTCGGTTGTCTTTGCTCATCAACAATGATATGGATGGGTTCCAACATATCGGACAACGATTGTATGACGGAACGATTATAAGAAATTTGTGCCTTTATTTCTTTTCGGCGATATAAACGAAGCAGTGATTCAGGCAGCATTTTTTTTAGTTTTTGCTTATTCATTTTAAGATGATTTTTCGGTTGCAAAGGTACAGGTTAATTATTTGCAAATAAGCAAATTACGGTTGCTTATCATACAACAAAAAGCGACTTTATTTACTTCGTTTTGTGGTATTTTTTACACTTTTGCCTTTTGCTGTGCCAACAGTTGGCTATAGCAAGCAAAAAAATCAGTTTGTAAAGCAATGGATATCTGATACAGCAGTTCGGCATGCAAATGAGATTGCGTCTTCAATTGCCGACAGAGATTACTTCTATCGGTATGTATTTGTCGGGCGAGCCACGCAATTGAGCGTTCTTGTTGTTTCAAAGCTTCCACGATGATTAGTCCTATTGTAGATCGTTCCCTTGCATAAAAATAGCGCAAACTGTTTCTTTTTGTCTTCCTTATTTGCGAATAACAGGCTCTGCATACCTTTTTGTAATCAAATAAGCGACGAAACAGCTCACGCCTTCCGACGTGAACCTTCGCAACCTATTTTCGATTACTTTATAAGTTTGCAGAGCCTGTTATTCGCGAAAATAAGTACTTTTAGTTCTAATTTATTTTATATCAATAATTTACCTTTTCAACTTTCTTTATACATCTCTTCTATCGCTTCCTGATATTTTTCGGCGATAAATTTGCGTTTGATTTTCAGCGTATTGGTCAGTTCGCCGGTTTTGATGGTGAACGGTTCGGGCAGGATGACAAAACGTTTGATTTGCTCGTAATTGGCAAATTCGTGTTGCATCGCTTGGATATGCTGCTCAAATAGCTCATTGATTTTCGGATGTTTACACAACTCGACAGCATCGTCGCAAGGAATTTGTTGCGCCGTCGCATATTTTTTTACTTCCTCAAAATCGGGGACAATCAAAGCCGAAACATATTTTCGCTGGTCGGCAATAATCATCGCCATATCTATCAGCGGATCTGCCGCCAATCGGTTTTCCAACTGCTGTGGCGCAATGTATTTGCCATTCGATGTTTTGTAGAGATCTTTGATGCGCTCGGTCAAGACGATGCCCATTTTTTCGGTCAAATAGCCGGCGTCGCCTGTGCGGAAAAATCCGTCTTCGGTGAACGCCGCCGCCGTCGCTCTCTGTTTTTTGTAATAACATTTCATGATCGACGCCGCCCGCACCTGTATTTCGTTGTTTTCGCCGATGCGCACTTCGGTGTCGGGCATCACTTTGCCCACCGTACCGATTTCAAAATCGACATTCGGAAAACAGCTGACTGTCGCCGTCGTTTCCGTCAAGCCATATCCGTAACAAATCGGAATATTGATCGATTGCAGAAAAACATTGAGCTTGTCGGACAATGCTGCTCCCGCCGTCGGAAAAATGATGCCTCTTTCGATACCGATAATTTTTTTTATTTTATTGAATACAAATTGATTATAGAATTTGAATCGAAGTTTCAACATCCATGGAATGGGTTTTCCCTGATTACGATACTCCAAATGATACTGTTTGCCGGTTTTCACGGCGGCGTTGAAAAGCATGCGCGTCAAGAAAAACGACGACGCCAAACGCTCCTGTATGCCTGCATAAACTTTTTCCCAAAAACGCGGCACACTGCACATCGCTTGCGGACGTACTTCTTTTACATAAGTCTGTATCTCCTTCGGATCGAAACTGATGGCGACAGTGCAAGCGCGATGCAAACAATAAATCGACCATGCTTTTTCAAAAATATGCGCCAAAGGCAAAAACGACATCGACAAAAAACGTTGCGGCAAGTAGGACAGACGCTCATCGTGGGTTTTGAATACCGCCCGATAATTGGCATGCGTCAAAACGACGCCTTTCGGTTCTCCGGTCGTGCCGGAAGTGTAAATAATATGCGCCGTATCTTCGTCTTGCGCCGCTTTCATCCGTTTCTCGACGGAAGTTATATCTTGCGAATTGCGATTTTTATGCGAACAAAATTCATGAAAATACATTGACGTTTTATCGCCTTCCGCAAACTGCACCGTTTCATCCAAAACGATCAGACGGTTCAAAAATTTGCTTTCTTGCTGTACGGAATAAGCATTGTCATACTGCCACTGATCGCCCACAAAAAGTGTCGCAATCGCCGCTTCTTCAATCATATAGCTGATTTGCGGGATGGACGCGGTGGCATACATCGGCACAACTGCCGCCCGATTGGCAAAGGCTCCGAAATCGACCAACAAACATTCGGGACGGTTTTGCGTATAAATACCGATATTGCTCAACGGAGCAACTCCGATATGGCACAAGGATTGCGCTACAGACATCACTTTCTTCGACAATGTAGCCCAAGAAATCGCTTCCCACGTTTTGTCGGCGTGATTTCTATACAGAACAGCATCTTCTTCTCCATATAGCTTTGCTTGTTGGTGAATCAGCTCTGATAAATGATAATACGGCATTTGAGATAAAAAAATAGTATTAAGAATACAAAAGTACAATTTTTTATTTTAACTTTGCACGATAAATGCAAATTTTATGATTCCAAGTGTGCTTTTAACAAAAATAATTGCGATACCTTCGTTCAGCCGAGAGGAAAAATCGCTCGCCGACTGCCTGCAAACGGTTTTGCAGGACGAGGGTTTTGCGCCTCAACGCAAGGGAAATAACCTTTGGCTGTTGTCGCCGAATTGGGACAGCAGCAAGCCGACCATCCTACTAAATTCGCATATAGATACGGTCAAACCGGTTGCCGGATGGACAAAAAATCCGTTTGAGCCCTTGGTCGAAGACGGAAAATTGTTCGGACTGGGAAGTAACGACGCAGGCGGATCGCTTGTCGCTCTGTTACAGACATTTATACAACTTTCAGCGCAAGCTCAACCCAACAATTTTATTTTTTTGGCGTCGTGCGAAGAAGAGATTTCCGGGCGCGGCGGCATCGAATCGGTATTGCCGGATTTGCCGGCGATTGACGTAGCTGTTGTCGGCGAGCCTACCGGCATGCAGCCTGCTATCGCCGAGCGCGGATTGATGGTTTTGGATGGTGTCGTGCGCGGCAAATCGGGGCATGCGGCTCGCAATGAAGGCGAAAATGCTATCTACAAAGCTTTGCCGGTCATTGATTGGTTTCAAAAAGCACAATTTCCATTGGTCAGCGAGCTTTTGGGCGCCGTCAAGACAACGGTTACAATGATTCAGGCGGGGACGCAACACAATGTCATTCCCGACGAATGTCGCTTCACGGTGGATGTGCGCACCAACGAATGTTATGGCAATCAAGAACTGTTTGAACTGATCGCCCGACAATGCGGATGCGAAATTTCGGCACACTCGTTCCGGCTTAATTCTTCGCATATCGACTGCAACAACCCATTGGTACAGAGGGCTATACAGCTCGGATTGCAAGCATTCGGATCCCCTACCCTTTCCGATCAGGCATTGATGCCCTTCCCCTCGCTGAAAATCGGTCCGGGCGATTCGGCGCGGTCGCATACAGCGGACGAATTTATTTATCTTTCTGAAATAGAAGAGGCTATCAAACTGTATATCAAACTGTTGGACAACTTACAATTATGACCGCAAAAGAACAATACCGGCTGCTTTGCAATAATAAAAAATTGTCGATTCCACTCTATGTTTCGGCGTGGTGGTTAGATTGCGTGTGCGGCGCAGAGACATGGGAGGTCTTGTTATATGTCGGCAAAAACAATGAAATCGAAGCCGCTATGCCGTTGTATATGCCTGAAAATAAAGTAATTATGATGCCTCCTTTTACGCAAACAATGGGGATTTGGTTTCATCCGGCGTTGGAAAATAAAAAATACGCCTCCCTGCTCTATCACAAACAGATGATTTGCGAATATTTCATCCGTCAGCTGCCGAAACATCGCTATTTTCAGCAAAATTTTCACCACAGTTTTAGCGACTGGCTGCCGTTTTATTGGAAGGGATTCCGGCAAACGACACGCTATACTTACCTGATTCCCGACCTTTCGAATCAGGAACGTTTGGAAGACAATCTGTGCGAAAATATCCGCCGTAACATTCACAAAGCGCAATGCAAATATGCCCTGACCGTCAGACCAAGAGTACCGTCCGACGTCTTTATGGCGTTGTATCGTCAAACTTATCAGCGGCAAGGGAAAAAAGTCTATTATCCGGCTGTTTTAGAACAGATTATAGAAATGGCTACCGACAGCAGGAAAGGCAATATTTGGGGCGCTTACGACGCCAATGGACGCCTGCATGCCGCTGTTTTTATCGTTTGGCACAACGCTTGCGCCTATTATATCGCCGGTGGCAGCGACCCTGACCTGCGCAAATCGGGCGGACACGCTTTGGCGCTGCGAACAGCTATCTGCGATGTATCACAATTTGCACAAACGTTTGATTTTGAAGGATCTATGGCTCAAAATATTGAGCATTTTTTCCGCGAATTCGGAGGCATACAAACGCCTTATCACGCTATTTCGCAAGGAAAATTAACGTTAATTGATAAATTTTTTATTCACCTTAAATAATAATTGCGCCATGAAAACATTCTTAAAACTGTGCTATCAAAAACTGATTCCGGAACGGCGACGGATTCGTAATCGTCTGATGTTCAACAAATTGACGTCTGTTCTGTATCGTGGAAAAAACCTGAAATGTAACTGTTGCGGAAGATCGTTTCGACGATTCAAAGCCAAAGGCAACGGCATTGTCAGTCGCCTCAATGCCGAATGTCCCTATTGCGGTTCGTTGGAACGCACGCGAGTCTTGCTGTTTTACCTTCAAAACAAAACACCGCTGCTGACGAAACCTGTCTCCTTGCTGCATTTCGCACCCGAATGGAGTTTGGCTGCTATTTTCAAAAAATTGCCTCTGCTGCAATACGTTAGCGCAGACATAAACCCGAATTTAGCGCGTTATCAGATGGATATAATGGACATCCCGATGCGTCCGAACACGGTCGATTATATCATTTGTTCGCATGTTTTGGGGCATATCCCCGACGAGCGCAAAGCCATTTCCGAAATGCACCGCGTACTGAAACCGAAAGGTATCGCGTTGATTATGACCATCATAGATCCAAACAACCCGAAAACTTTTGAAACCGCCGACGCCGATACGCCACAGAAACGCCTGCAATATTATTCGGAGCCGGATTTGTTGCGACTGCATGGCGGCGACGTCCAAGAGCGATTGATAGCAGGCGGCTTTGAAAAAGTGGAAATCATCGATTATCGGCAAACTTTGGGCGACGAAATTTGCCGCAAATATGCGCTGGGCGACGGTAGCCGCGAATTGATATTCAGGTGCGAAAAGATTTGAGCCAACGTGTCATATAAGCCCTTGCAATGCTCTTACGGGCATCGCCGCCGTATTTTTCCATAGCAATGCGCGATATTTTCCGCCCATCCAAAGCGGAACCGACGCCGGATATATCAAACAAGAAATCAACGTCAGGCAACACGCGCCTGTAAAAACCCTCGCCTACTCCGTCTGCCGAAAAAGGGAAGGAAAAACAGGTATAATCCGTCCGGAAAGTTTTTTTGATGTATGCACAGGACTCCAAAGTCTGGCGCACCTGCTCATCTTCCGACAGCAAAGCAAAATGGGGATGGTCGATACTGTGTGCGCCAATCGTATAGTGATGGCGGCTCATCTCTTGCAAATCGGAGACCGTCAAATAAGGTCTATATTTTCTTAAATATTCGGTAAAATCAATGCCCAAACGTCCGGCTATCGCGTCGATTTCGGCACGATGCAGATAATCAATCTTCAAAACCTGTTTGCGCAATTCGGGATGATGATGGATAATCAATGCGGCTTTATGGCGGTAAAACATGGCGCGATTATCGACAAAAGCGCTACTGACAAACAGGGTCGCCGGTATTCCACGCCGCGACAACACTTCGGCTGACCTGCCCTGCAATTCGCGCAATCCATCGTCGAAAGAAAGTACGATGGATGGTTGCGTAATGCGTTGTTCACCAATTACATGCCGCCGAAAATCGTCCATACCGATAAAACGAAAATGCTTTTGCAAATAGTCCAAATCCGCCTCAAATTCAGCGATGGTTTTGGGTTTATAGAGTGGTGTGATATGCGGAATATATTCGTCGGCAACCACATGATAAAAAATATGAATCACCGGCTCTTGGGTCATGGCAATCAAGCGCTTCAAGCCAATCAGAGAAGCGACGCAAGGCAATATGGCACGTTTGAAGTCTTCCATCGACAGTTATAAATGCTGAAACGACAATGGCAATAATTCGGCAATCGACGGCACGCAGTAGATCTCATTTTTGCCGCACAACAAAATTTTGACCGGATGCGCATAGCGATTTTGCGTTTCCAAAATGACCTGACGACAACTTCCACAGGGCGGCACCGGATCGTCCGTATAATCGCCATTCGTGTAAGCAGCGACAGCAATAGCTTCGACCGGCGTATCTGGAAACTGCGAATTGGCATAAAACAAAGCCGTCCGTTCAGCGCACAATCCCGACGGATAGGCGACATTTTCCTGATTGCTGCCGACAACGATTTCGCCGTTTGCTAACAAGACCGCCGCCCCCACTTGGAAGTGAGAATAGGGCGCATAAGCACGATTGACAGCTTTTTTTGCCATATCAACCAAATTTTTTTCGTCAAAAGTGAGGTCTGTATAAGAACAAACTTGTATCTTTGAAA
>JAISUM010000050.1 GCA_031272095.1 Candidatus Symbiothrix sp.
TTGGCTTCTTTGTTCTGCGTTTTCCATAAAATTGCAAATATAATTACTCATTGATGGCGACAAAGGTAGTAATTTTTTTGGAATAAAAAAAGTATATATCTTTGTCGTTGAATTAAAACAGAATAAGATATGCCAACACTCGGAGTGATACTATCAGTTTTTTTATCGGCGGCTTTTTGGTTTGTTCCGGAAAAAATATTCACTTTTTGTAGAAATTGACCTAATATTTGGAACTTTTTATCCGATACCCTAACGATTTTTTCGCTTACCTTTGCACCGAAATTCAAAATATAAATTTTAAAATTGAAATATCAATGAAAAAACCATTATTATTTTTTCTGCTAACGACAGCCGTTGCGATGTGTTGTTTTAGGTTGGAAGCACAGAACTTTGTCCATCCGGGCGGTTTGGTTTCGCAAGACGATATCGAGCGGATTCAATACCTGCGGGAAGTGGAAAAGGACGCTACCATTGTCGCCGCTTACAACAAATTGCAGGCGAACAGCCACGCCAAAAGTACTTACAGCCCTAATCCGCAAGTGCGTGTGGACAGGGGTGGCGACGAGTTTTCCGACAACTATACGATTGCCATGAACGATGCGGCGGCGGCTTTTCAAAATGCTTTAATGTGGCGCATCACGGGCATCACCGCTCATGCCGATTGCGCTGTGCGTATCCTCAACGGATGGGCAAAAACCTGTACGAACATCACCGGCGACACCAACGCCTCCTTGGCTTCGGGCATCTACGGATACGAATTTGCGCAGGCAGGCGAACTCTTGCGCGGCTATTCGGGCTGGGCGGACGCCGATTTCAAAGCCTATCAAAACTGGATGCGCGATTTGTGGTATCTTCGCGCACTGTATTTTCTCGATTTCCGGCACGGCAGAACTTGCGCCACCAACGAAGGCGCCCATTATATGTCGAATTGGGGACTCTGTAACGCCCTTGCCGTGATGAGCATCGGTATTCTTTGCGACGACGTGGATATGTATAATCGCGGTTTGCATTATTACAAAGATGATATTTGCGGCAACTTTACCGACGAATACCGCAATCCCATACGCGCCACCGGTAACAACGAATTTCTGGGAAATTTGGTGAACTGGCTGCATCTCGACGCACGCGGTCCTTACGGCTATCTCGGACAGATGCAGGAAAGCGGACGCGACCAGTCGCACGCGATGATGGCTGCCGGATTGGCTGCCGACGTCTGTCAGACGGCTTGGAACCAGGGCGACGACCTCTATTCTTTTATGAATAACCGTATCGCCGCCGGATTTGAATACATCGCCTTGGTCAATTCGCTCGCTTCCGAAACGATAGTCGCCGACTCGGTGCCTTTTCAGCCCTATTCGCGGGTAGGTTTGGCAGCCGAAGGCTACGAAATGACTGCCAACGGGCTGACCGGCTGGGGCGCTTCCCGTCCGTATTGGGACAAAATTGTGGCGCATTACGGATATTATAAAGGTGTAAATATGACCTATTCGCGCAAGATGAAAACCAAAGTCGGCGTCGATGGCGGTGGCGGCGATTACGGCAGTAATAGCGGCGGCTATGACCACCTTGGTTTTTCGACCATCATCAATTATATTCCGCAAACGTGGTATCCGGCGGCAAATATGGTGCCGGTTGTCGTAACGCCACACATTATCTATAACGGAATAACTATCAACGACAACCGCAAAAGCGGCGTTACGGCAGGCAGCAGCATCACCCTCTCGCCGACTTTGCCCGAAGGCGTAACCGGCGGAACATGGAAATGGGACAGTGGTGAAACTACCCGCGAACTCACTTTTAACGTGCAGAACAGCGGCATCCATCGTGTCGTCTATACAGCGACCAACGGCAGAACCACCAAACAGGCATTCAACATTTCCGTATGGGGCGACTGTATCCCCGATAAGATTCATCCGTCCATCAGCGTTGGCGATGTTACTTACGAAGACAGTGTCGTTACGGTGTTGCCCTATCAAGCGTTTACCTTAAAAATCCGCAATTTTGTATGGGGCGAAACGCGCTTTGCAAGTTCGATCAAATGGAGTACCGGAACGAGTAATAATTCCTTGTCATGCACCGTATCAGGCGGCGTGCGCAGCGATTCTACTTTATGGTGCGAATATACCAATCTGGGCGGCGCCGTTACCCGCGTCAACTACCATCTCAAAATAGTCTATGTAACGCCTTCGCATGCGATCGACGGCGGCAGCGATGTGTCGGGCAGTCAGATTCCGTTAGAGGCAGGACAAAGCGTCGAATTGAAACCGGTAACGGTTACCGGCTACAACGGCGGCGCCTTCCATTGGAACACCGGTCATCATTCGCAAAACCTGTTGTTGCTGAATGTGCAGAAAGGCGCCAAATATACCACCTGTTATACGCTCACCAAAAACGGCGTAACGACGGTGGATACACTGGAATTTACGGTTGGCGTCAAGAAAAACGTCTATCAGTTGGCTAACGGCGATTATTACATTCGGCGGGCAAGCGACGGCGCCTACCTGACCAATCCCAACGCGACGGCATCGGAAAAGATCAAACCCCTCTTTGTCGCAGAGCACAACACCGCCGATTCGCTTTCGCAGATCTGGACGATCAGCAAAGAAACGGCAAGCGACGCGGGCGGACGTTTTAAAATCGTTTCCAAAAAGAACGGCAACTACATCAATGAAAACTGCGAGTTCGGCACCAATCCCTATTATTCGGCATGGAACACCTACACTTTCTATGCGGTGGAAGGCGCCGATTTGTATGCCATTCGGAACGGTGGTAGCAGCGGCACCATGTACTGGACTATTTCCGGCGACCAGATTGTCGGCAAAGGCGCCAGCGCACAGGACGGCTATCCTTTTTTGATTCAAAGCGTTAACGGATCGTATCCTCTCACGCCACCTGACGAAGGCGAAAACATCATTTCTTACATTGCTCCGGCATATTCCGTCAATGGCGGCAAATCGCAACGCGGCAGCACGATTTCGTTAGAGGCGGGGAAAAGCCTCATCCTCAAACCCTACAAAGTCAGCGGATTGAGCGGCGGCAGTTGGCTCTGGTCTGACAATTCGACCGCAGCCACTCTCGATCTGGGAACCGTCAACAGTAGCGGCGTCTATACCGTAACGTTCACCTATCCCGAAGCGGATTCGACCTACGTTTTCCCGCTCACATTCACTGTGTCCGTTCCCAGCGATCTCCCTGCGGTAGAACAAGGAAAGATAGCGATTTATCCCAATCCGGTGAAAGACAATCTCGTCATTGCGGGCTTGACCCGCAATCCCCTGCAAAACGTGCAGATTTACGACATCACCGGTGTCCGCATCTCAACCCCTCTCCCTGTCGGAGAAGGACAAGGGGTGAGGATCAATGTCTCCCACCTGCCTTCCGGCATATATTTTATAAAAATCGGCGCTTGGACAGGCAAATTCATTAAACACTAAACATTAAGCACTAAACAATAAACACTAATTAAATATTATCAAAATGAGCACAACAATTCAAAAATTCGGTTTTTTATGTCTGTTTTTAGTAGCAGGCATATCGGCGTGGGCGCAACAAACATTGCCCACCAGCGGCGAGTACTATGTAATCAAAAATTACGCGAGCAGTACTTACATCGGAGGTTCAGGGTCAGGCAACGATGCGGTCAAAAACGAAGCATCCGGCACTAATGACATCTACCATGTATTTTCGGTAACCGGTAATAATACCGATGGTTGGACATTGAAACAGCCATACACCGGTAATGAAATCAGGTACAACAACCAATGGACTATGTCTTACAAGACGTCAGGCGATAATGTCTTGTGGATTCTGGTAGATCAAACCGATTATTTTGTTATCAATCGGAAAGGTCAGTCCAACGGTATCGGCGGCGACAATGTGGCATCGGGAAACACTTTGTATTCCAACAAAACGGAAACGGCAACCCTCCCCAATAAATGGCTGTTCGATGCCAATGAAGCCCGCAGTATTTGTCTTACCCATCTTCAAGCTGTGATTGATGATGCGCAAAGCTTTCACGATGCTAATTCCACAGTGGCAGGCGCGAGCGATTTGCAAACAGCCATCAATACGGCAAACGCTGTGGTCAGTAACGGCACGACACAAGATCTCTTGGATGCAATAGCCCCGCTGCAAACAGCAAAACAAGCTTTTGTAAGTGCTATTGCGCTTGCCAACGCCATCGCTAATGCTTCGTTTGATAATCCGGTAGATCTGACCGTCGTGATTACCAATCCCGCTTTCGACAACAATACCAAAGACGGTTGGACAGGGACAGGTACGGCAAACTACCACGAAATAGAAAATTATCAGGTGAATTTTGATTTCTATCAGGTGTTGAGCGGATTGCCCGCCGGAAAATACGAGCTGAAAGTGCAGGGTTTTCAACGTCCCACAGGCAATTCGGCAGATCAGGTCATCGCCGCTGATAACGGTACGGATGTAAAAGTGGCAAAATTGTATGCCACCGGCGCTACGGAAATCAATCTTTTGCTGTCGTCTGTTTATTCCGAAAAAGAATGTACGGCAGGTTGGGAAAATGCAGGTATTAAATATCCCAACTCAATGGCGGATGCCGAAACGGCTTTCAATGCCGGCAAATATGAAAACACCTTGAGCAATATTGTTGTAACGTCGGCAGGCACGCTGACTATCGGCGTGAAAAGTACTTACACCTCAGGCGTATCCGGTCAATGGATCCTGTTCGATAATTTCCGTCTGACCTATTACGGTGAGGTTTATGCGGTTACTTTTGAGGTTGATGGCGGCAGCGAAGTATCGACGCAACTCTTGTCAAAAACCGGCGACGGACTCGTTACCGAGCCTGCTGCTCCGAACAAAACAGGTTATACTTTCGACGGCTGGTATGCCGATGCAGGTTTGAATACACTTTTCAACTTTGCAACTGCCATTTCGGGCGATGTAACTATCTATGCTAAATGGCATGATAATACTCCCGATGCCATTGCCACACTGATAGCCGCTTATACTCCGGCGAAAGCTTTTTATGACGGCATTGATGAAAGCGACGTAATGGCGTCAGGTGATCCGGATGAGGCAGGCAAATATTCATACACGAATTATACGGCGCTCGGCAATGCGTTGACCGCCGCCGCAAACATATTGAACGATTGGGACGAATCGACTTCCACTTACAGCGGATCCGTCTCGGTCATCGATATCCTTGCCGCCGCTGCAGCCATAGCGCCTGCACAAGCTGCTTGTACCGTGTATGTGGCTTTGAATACGATCCCCGATGGCGAATATTACATCAAAGTCGGCAACTATTATTTCAACAATTTCGGCACTATAAATCAAGTCCTTTCAACCGCCAACAACGGGTTGCAAACGACAAAAAACATTACCGACGGACATCAAATATTTACCGTAGCCAAACTGTCGGGAACAGACCATACTACCGTGCTGACAACCGGAAGATACTCAATATTCAATGTCTTTAACAGCGCCTATCATATAACGGAAGAGGCTGTATTCAGAGATACTTGGGGGACTCCGGCAAATGCAGGCGACGACCTTTGGCGCACCTTCAATATCTATTACAATGGTACGGCTTATGCCATTCAACGCAAAGCAGGCAACAGCGACAACGTAATGTGCTATTGGACTTTTGACGGTGCTGTACTGAAACCGGCGACTGCAACAAGCGCTTCGTATATATTTGACTTCATCCCCGTTGCCACCGTCTTTGCCGAAGAAATTGCCGCAGGTCGCGCATTGTACAACACCGCAACCGAAGGCAATGGCGACGGACAATATGCAGCAGCTGTGTTGTCGGCTTTCGACGCCGCCCTTGACGTTGCCGAAGCCATCAGCGTCGGCACAAAAGAAGATTTGTTCGTATATGCCGCCGCTCTTGCCGAGTTTATACCGAACAAAGTATATAGTGCAGACGAAACGCTGACTGCATCCGCTCGCTACTACAATGTTACCGTCAATGCAGGTGTAACGCTCACCGTCCCCACCGGCGTCAGCCTCACTGCGGACAACACGCTCACGCTCAAAAGCAATGATGCCGACGGTACGGCGCAAATCGTAACCGACGGATCCGTCGTTGCCAACGGCGCCGTTGTGGACAAAACGGTTTCGTACAGCGCCAACAGCTGGTATCCGATAGGTTTTCCGTTTGAATTGAACGGCGTCTATGCTTTTTCCGAATATCTGACGGCACACAAAGAGACAGCCGGCGTGAGTGGTGATTACTGGCTGAAAACCTACACATCGGGCGCAGAAACCGTATCGCAGTGGGCAGATACCATTGAAGCAAACACAGGCTATGTTGTCGCTTTCCCAACGGCGTTCAATAATACCGAAGTCAGCTTTATCTCTGCCTCCGGCGTCAATATCAGCAATGCCGGGTTCGCACCGTCAGGCACGGCAGCATACGCTTTGATCGCCAATCCGACTTTGCAAAATATCACTTTGGCAGACGGCGGCAACTACTATTATTACACTTATGTGGCTGCCTCCAATCGTTTCCTGCGCATCGCTTACGAAGGCGACGCCACGCTGCAACCCTTCGAGTCGTTCATTGTCGCCTACACCACTGATCCGAGCAGTTTGCGAAGCTCGTTCTCGGTAGAAGAAGCGACAGATATTCCATATCTGCGAGATATGGAATATCTTGACGATCCTATCGTGAAAACGGAATATTATAATCTGCAAGGTATTAGATATTCCATTTCTCAAAGAAATGGAATATCTAACGGAACTCCCTACATCGTGAAAGAGGTACGCCAATCGGGGAGAGTAACTTCTAAAGTGATTAGTGGTAAGTGATTAGTTACTGATAGCATCACTTCGGAGTGATACTATCAGTGAAAAACAGAGATCTTTAAAAAACAGAAATACTAACAATCCTCACCCCCGACTCCTCTCCAATTTGGAGAGGGGCAAGGGGTGAGGAAAAACGCACTCACTACTCCCCCTCCCTTTGTGGGGAGGGGGTTGGGGGTGAGGTCTAATATGAAAAAGATAATATTAATTTTAGCAATTGCCCTTTTGACGGGCGGCGCTCTGACAGCGCAAGCGTATTGGGGACAAACCCAAAGAATGGAAAGACAGTCGCAAGTTTTTAACAAGCGCTTGTTTAGTAACGAACCGGAAAAAATCGGCGAAAGTGGCGCTTTGCGTGGCGACCGCACCAAAGGTGAAACGGCTCCCACTGATGCAGAAGTGCCTGTGGGGGGGGGGAGCTTTTGCTCATCGCATTGAGTGTAGTGTATTGCTTTAAACGCAACAACAACTGATAGTATCACCTTCGCAGTGATACTATCAGTGAACAAAAAAAATGAAAAACTTATTAATCATCCTCTGCATTTTCAACCTACAGTTCGCCGCCTACAGTTCGCCGTTCTCGATTTTTGATGCGGAAACGCCTGTGCGCGAAGTGCAAACCGATATGGGGATTGCCATGCAGCCCGACGAAAAAGTCCGCTGGATGCTCGACGACAAACTCGGTATGTTCATCCACTGGGGCTTGTATGCAGGCGTGGCGCAAGGCGAATGGTATATGGAAAACAAAGGCGTTTCTCTCGAAGAATACCGCAAATTGGCATATCCCGAATCGGGCGAGCTGTATTTCGATGCCCGCGATTTTGACCCCAAAAAATGGGTAGCGCTGGCGCAAAAAATGGGCGCCCGTTATATGAATATGACTGCGCAACACCACGACGGCTATGCGCTTTTTGAAAGCAAATACATCAACGCTTTCACATCCAAACAGACGCACAACCGCGATTTTGTGCGCGAATATGTTGACGCCGTCCGTGCCGCAGGCTTAAAAGTCGGACTGTATAAAACGCTGATCAACTGGCGATTTGCCGGTTATTACGATGTTACGGGAACAGATTGCCAGCCCAACAAATTCGGCTACACAACGGCAGCGTGGCACAAAGAAAATGCGCGTCTGATGAAAGAAGAACTCTTTTGTCAAATCAAAGAGCTGATGAGCAATTACGGACGTATTGACCAGCTTTTTTGGGATGGCGGTTGGTTAGCGCAACAAGGCACAGACGCTTCCGGCGCCTATTTCTGGGAGCCGGGGAAATATTTAGACCCCGCCAATCAATGGCAGGTCAATCCTTATTTTCAGGAATTGGATGACAACGGCAAAGCGCTGGGGTTGATGGGCATTGTGCGAAAATATCAACCCGATATTCTTGCCAACCTGCGCAGTGGATGGTGCGGCGACTATACTTGCGAAGAAGGCGGGGCGGCAGTCAAAGGCAAAATCCGGCAGGGTGTGGTGGAAAAATGCTTTACCATCACATCCGGCTGGGGCTATACCAAAGCGATGGAAGATGAAAGCAGACTGATGTCCCTGCGCGAAATCAAACGGATTTTTGCCGACTGTATTGTGCGTAATATGTGCTGCCTGATCAATGTCGGACCGGATCGACACGGCAACATCCCGCAGCCGATAGAAAAGCGTTTGAGCGAATTTGGCGAGTGGGTACATGCGGCAAGTGAAGCAATTTACGGCACACGGGCGCTCTGGCAACCTGTTGATAATCAATACGGTTTCTGCTACAAAGACAATGTGATCTACATTTATTTTCTCGGCGGCTACACCGACCGCGAATTTACCTTACCGACGCTCAATAAAGGCATCAAAGCTCGACAAGCCTATAACGTCCTCACAAAAGCGAAAGTCGAATTTGCGCAAAAAGGACAGACCATCACACTGAAAAACATCCACCCCATTCAAAACGACATCACTATCATCGCACTAATCACTAACCACTAATCACTAATCACTAATCACTAACCACTAACCACTAACCACTAACCACTATTCACTAATTATTAGTATCTTTGCAGCCGATTAATATATTACTAATAAAAATGAAAAAAACTTTATGGATTGTATTTTGGTTGGTATTTTTGACAGCCTGCAACAAAACCGACAAAAAATTGCCGGACAACGACGCGGATTGGACAATATTTCGCGGCGATTCGGGATTGAGCGCTTATGCCGATGTCGAACTGCCCGACCAGCCGACGCTGTATTGGACATTCAAAAGTAACTCGCGAACCGCTTCTTCACCGGTGATTTATCGGCAAACCGCTTATTGGAGCGATAAACGCGGACATATCTATGGAATTGACAATCAGGGGATAGCAGTCTTCAATTACGATTTTGCCACCGCTATCGACGCAAGTCCTATGATCAGCGATTCCATTCTTTTCATCGGACGGATCGACGGATGGATGAGCGCCCTCTCCTTGAGCCGCCAAGATACGCTTTGGAATTTTGAAACGCTCGGACAAATATCCGCATCCCCCAATACCGGTATTTTTCAAGGCAAAGAAGTCGTCGTATTCGGAAGCTACGACAATTTTCTTTATTGCGTAGATAAATATAGCGGAAAAGAAATAAACCGTTTTGAATCGGGTTATTACATCAATGGATCGGTTGCCGTGCAGAATAATTATTTTGTTTTGGGCGGATGCGATGCGTGGTTGCGGGTGTTCAATGGCGAAGACGGTGCCGCCTCCGACTCCTTGCAGCTTGATACTTATATTCCCGCTTCACCTGCTATCGACGGCAAGGAGGGCTACATCGCCGACCATTCGGGCAATGTTTATGCTTTCTCCCTCGAAAACGGAAAAATCAGCCACCCCCGAAAAATCCTTACGGCAAGCGACAATAGCGGCGCTGTCGTATCTGTTCCGGCGCTGTCGGCTACCTGCATTTATATTCTTTCCGACGACAGACATCTGTATGCTATCCGTCGCGCCGACGGCAAAATTCTGTGGAAATACCTTCAAAAAGGAGATTCCGGCGAAAGTTCACCGCTCGTATGCCGTGACAAAATCATTTCCTGCACCCGCAACGGCATCGTATCTATTCTTGATGCGCACGACGGCTCGCTCCTTTGGGAATACGATACCGGCGAACCCATCACCGCCTCGCCTGCTGCCATCAAAGGCAGATTTTATATCTTGACCAACAAGGGCAGCTTATTTTGTTTCGGCAGTTGAAAATCTGAAAGTCGGTTGCGGACGACATTGTATATTTTGTGTAATTTTTCCGCTTGTACCACACCATTGTAACGTGTTTTTGCGAGTTGAATGGCATTTCGGCGGCAGTCGTCCCATACATTTTGTGCAGTAAACAGCTCAATAATAGCGGCAGCAAGGCAATCGCAATCGTTGTGCGGATAGAGGACGCCACCGTTCCCCACAATTTCAGGAAACGAGCCGGTAGCAGGCTCCACGACCGGACGACCGGAGGCAAAAGCTTCGCAAACATACAGTCCTACCCCCTCGTCGAAAGTGATCGGCACGCAAACGGCTGAGGTCTCCTTATAAAATGCCGCATGTTCGCTCAAACTGTAAGTGTCGTGCCAAATCACATCATCGCTATAGGCTTGAAGAATGTGTCGCACTTTGCGCAAAAATTTCTTGTCCGCGCCCGAAAAACCACCGCCAATGCGCAACTTTAAGTGCGGAATATTGCCGGATTGTTTGACTTTTACAAACGCTTTCGCCAAAATATCCAGCCCGTCCAAAACATTCATTCGATAGAAAAAACCGATGGTCGGATCTGCGGGATAGTGTTCGGAGGCGTATTTTTCGATATCCAAACCCGGATATACCACTTCAATTTGCCCCTCCAACGGAAAACGGGTAAGTACAGCCGCTTTGTAAAATTCGCTCGATACCACAAAGCGGTCGATGTATTTGATGTTCTCGGCGATGCCCCGCCAAGCGTTTTCTGCCTCTTTGCCCAGCGCATTGATCCAAATTTCTTCGTCTTGCAGCGAACATACCACCGGAATGTTCATTGCTTGTTTGATTTCTTTGGCGATGCCGATCACAAGGCTGCTCGACAGCTGCACCACATCAGGGCGTTCGTGCTGCCGGATCCATTCGATAAGTTCGCTCACATGTTTTTTGAACACAAGGTCGTCGCCGTTGATCATCGACAAAGTCATGTCTTCCATTCCTTCCGACGAGGTGCTGCCGGAAAAAGAAGCTGCCAAATCTAAAAAACGATCGGAATTAAGCCGACGTTCCATCCATTTGGGCATGGATTTCTTTTTGAAAAATTTCTGCGTAACATACAGCGAGATAGCCGGAAAAAACAGAGGCGTATCTGCACGGAACGACTTGTCTTTCAAGGGTAAATAGAGTGGCATCACGACGATATCGTGTCCTGCTTTCCGCAATGAATTTGCCTGTAGATTATCGCGAAAACAGTTGCCGCAATAAAACGCATCACCCGATCCGGGTACTATAAATAATATTTTCATTTCTCAATCATCTTTTGAATGAATGTTCTACTTCTTTTCCGACCATTCGCGCAATCAAAAACCATGCGCCCGCCATCAGCAACAGCATAAAAAGCAATGCCGTCAGCCAAATATCGAGGCTCACGTTGGCGATACTGCCACTGATGCCCGCTAACGACAAGACCACGCCACAAGCAATCGCCGATACCGGTATGATGCGGTTTTCGGCTGTCAGTAAAGCCTTTATCTTTTTTTCGGTGAAACCCAGCGACCGATACAGTGCGATTTGCTCTGCGCGGGACGCCAAACTTTTTCGCAGAATAATGATAAAACTCATCACGCCAATCAGCAATCCCAAACCGCCCAAAGTGAGGAAAATGGTCAGATAGGTGTCCGTTACGCTGTTAAATTCTTGCAGTCGCCGAGCGGTAGGCATCACGCGGACGCCATATTCGTGGAGCGCTTGGGATATTTGCTTTTGCACCCTTCCGATGTCAGCCTCTTTCACCTTCAACAAGGCGATTTCGCTCCCCGTAATTTCGCTCCATATCTCTGAAAATAAGTCCTTGTCCATCAATAAATTACCTTGAAAAATAGAGTTTTGCAAGGAGGCGGAAATTTGTAAATAGACCGTCCTGCCATTGCCGGATTCGTAACGAATGGTATCGCCGATTTTTCGCTGCAAGCCCCACAACAAAGTCGTTTCATCTACTACTACCGGATAGACGGAATCGTGCGCGACGCATAAGCTATCAAAAGCATTAATGCTTTCTTTATAAATGTTTTGCAAGATTTTAAAATCGCTGTGTTTGAAAATATTCATATCCAATCCAAGTACGGTTGCCTGCGTAACTTTATTCAGATTCAGGCAGCTGGCGTCGTCGGCGCTATAGCGAAACGCCTGCAAAATCTGCACATCGTCCGGCAAATCGGTGAGCGCCAACTTGTTACGTCCTTCTCGATCGGCAATATTATGATAAATCGGAAGGCTGCTTTCGCACCACAATGAGTAACCGCCCGTACCACTCTTCAGTTGCGAACTGTCGGCAAATCCGCGCCTGTTCAGCCCAACCGAAAAAACAATCAGAACGCCCGACGCCAATGTTGCAAATGACAGCCATGCCCGTTTTTTGTTGGCTTGCAATTCCGCCCATATCAATCGTTTTTGGGCAAACGGTTTTATTTGGTGAATTGTCATCTGCTTTATTTTCAAGTCTGTATTTGTTTTCTTTACGGCACGGACAATGCTTATTCGCAAGAGAAACAAGGCAATCGCCGAACCTGCGATCCACGCCGCAAAGAGCGATGATATGCTCGAAAAAAATGTGAATCCGCCGGTATGAACGGCGCCGTTCCAAAGGCTGTTTAAAAGTAACAATATCAACATGGTATAACCTGCACCCGCCACTACGCCCGGCAACGAGGCGCGGAAAACTACTCCTGCCGATTCCTTCCAAAGCATTTTGACAATCCGTTTTTCGGGAAACCCCAAAGCTCGTATCAAAGCAAATTCATTCCGACGATGAAACATCATTTCCGACAGCGGCACCAACATCAGCATAACAGCTGCAAACACAATAAAAATCCCCAACGAGAAAAAAAGCGATGCAAAATCGATGCCATTGCGGGCAGCTGTCAGCCCTGCCTCTTGCGGATGAATTAGCTGAATTCCCAACATGGATGGCTGCAAATGACTCATATTCGGACTGTTACGAAAACGCAAGGCGGTCGCGTTGCCATACACATTGCTCCATTTGTCGGCAACCGCAGCGTAGGCTACAATCGCTTTGGGAGCAGTGCGATATTTTGCCCAATAGTCTTCGTCGGCTTTGGTGATGCGGCTCAAATCTATCGGTAAATCGCTGTCCCAATCCGTGCATTTTTCCACATCCGACAATCCGGGAAAATCGGCGCTTAAAGTTTTATCGGCAACCAACTGCGCTATCGGCACAATATCAACGACTTGGCAGCGAACAGCCTCTTCGCGCAAAATTTTCAGGTCGCCCGAAACGAAAAAGCGCAATTCGATACTGTCGTTTTTTTTGACATGCAAATGTTCGGCGGTATAGTCTGATAGTATTATTTCATTGTGAGTCAATCGTTTACCGTTGAACTCGTCCATCGCCGTAACAAACGAATAGGGAAGCGTATCTCCCGCTGCCGCCAACGAATTGACCATGTAGGAAAACAGGCGATTGACCTTCGGATTGTCTGTAACGAGCGATTCGACCAAATCGCGTTGCAAAAAAATTCTGTCCGAGCTGATTTCTACCGTGTTGCCATTTGCGCTTTCTTTGATGCCCGACATGGCAGGTGTCCAAACTTGGGCAAAATCAGACGCAGAGATATTTTTTTCGGAAAGAATCAGATTGCTTCTTCCTTCTACTTTCAGGCTGATAGCCAAGTCGTTACGATTTACGAAAATATTGCAGGGAATGATTTGTTCGTTTTTCAGATTTAAGTTTGCCCCGTCTTTCACCTCGACAATACCGGCGTATGACAAGCGCATCGAGGTCGTATAATTGTCCGAAACAAACAAGGAACCGGAAGGCGTCAGACCGGTCGCAGGCAAGCGCAAGGTCAAATCCGCCGTTTGCTGTTTGTTCAAAGAGAGTTCTTCGGCAAGCGTCGCATTGATTTTCGCGCTACCGGCAGGAATATCTCGCTTGTCCATCCCCCAGACCATCACGGGAATCAGGCGTCCGAAATTGGAAATAAAACCTTGACTTAACAATACCGCCTGCGCTTTGTTTTCAAACAGCGGCATGTCTGCAAGCGTGGCGTCAAAAAATGAATTTTTTGCAAAAATGACGGTCTCCGTATTGCCAATCCGTTCATGCACCCGTTTGATCAAGGTATAACGCACCGATTCGCCGATCATCAGACTGCCTGCAATGACGGCTGTCATTATCAGCGTTGCCGCCATAATCAGTTGATAATAACGACGATAATACTTCACGTTGGCTCCGGTCAGCACCTTCAATTTCACGATAGCAATCCGTTTTTAAGGGTGAGTATCCGACTTGCTGCCGCAACCGTTTCTGCCGAATGACTGACCATGACGATCGTTGTGCCAAGTTCGCGGTTGATTTTTTGCAAAAACGCCACGATTTTTCGGGCATTTTCCGCGTCTAATTGTCCGGTAGGTTCATCGGCAAGCAGGATTGTCGGTTGCATTATCAAGGCGCGACATAAGGCGGCACGACCGGCTTCTCCACCTGATATTTCCGCCGGATATTGTCGCAACAAAGCGCTGATTCCCGCCATTTCCATCAAAAATTGTGCATAGTTTAACTGCTCGCTTGACGGTCGGGATTGAAACGCCAGCGTCGGCAACAGGATATTGTCGCGCACTGACAGCTGGGGCATCAGGCGGTGTTCCTGAAAGACAAAACCAATTTTGCGGTTGCGAATTTCGGCATAATCTGTCCGTCCGGCAACAAAAACCATTTCGCCGTCAAGCACATAACTGCCGCTGTCGGGGGATGTCAAAGTTCCGAGAATGGACAGCAAAGTCGTTTTTCCAGACCCGGAAGCGCCGGTAATCGCTACAAATTCACCGCGACCGACCGACAATTGCAGCCCGCGCAACACCTGTAAGCGATGGTTCGCTCCATCAGGATAAGTTTTAACAATATCGCACAATGTTATCATATTTCATTGATTTGATTTTAGAAGACTACAAAGATAATCATTTTTTTCGCTAAATGTTGTGTAATCAAAATTTTTGTACTAATTTTGCAGCGAATTTCAACGCCGGTTATAATCTTTTTAATATAGTGATAGTTTATGAAGATCCATTTTAAAAAAAATCTCGAAAATTTAATCCTTTTGTTCCTGATTTTTGTCATTGTGGCATGCAGCGCGTTCACAATCCTCTATGTTTTTATTGGTTTTAAAATCGCCTTTTTTTACGAATTAATGTTAGCATTAGCCAATTTTATCTGGTTGATTACCCTCCGAAATGCCTCTTATAAGGAAATGCGGATTTCGGCGCGGCTCTATCTGAATTTGATGACCGTTTTACTCTATCCGCTCCTCTTGATCAATTACAAAACCGGTCCGCCCACCTCGCTGATGTATTATCTCCTAATCCCGCTCGGGATGTTGCTGTTTGACAAACGAAAAAATCTTTGGATATTAATCGTAAAAAACGTTCATCGTTACTCCCACCTTCGACTTTGAGTTCGACGATAGTGTCGGACAATCTGAAGATCGCCGCCAAATCTTGCTCTCCAAGATTCTGAATTATTATGAGCGGCGCCAGGCTTTTACTCACAATGATTTCACGCTTTCGCAACTGTCCAACGACTTAAATTCAAACAATCTGTATGTCGGACAGGCAATTGCGCTGACCGGTATGAATTTTTCCGAATTTACCAACAAATACCGCGTCGAAATGGTCAAAAAAATGATCGCACAAGGCGACTTGAACAAATATGCGTTCCGTCATATCTATACCAAAGCAGGCTTCCGTTCGCAAAGCGCTTTTAATGAAAATTTTAAAAAATTTGAAGGCATGACACCCAATGAATATAAAAAGAAACGGAGGTAGTGGTTAGTGATTAGTGGTTAGTGATTAGTGGTTAGTGATTAGTGGTTAGTGATTAGTGGTTAGTGATTAGTGGTTAGTGATTAGTGGTTAGTGATTGCGACTTCTTAGGCTTTTCTACCCCATTTCCCTTAAATAATCTAACGCTTCTTCGATTTCCTGTCTGTCGGCAGTTTGGTTGATTTCAATTTGTCCGACGCCACGCAAAAGCGTAAAATTGATGTTGCCCGATTCGTTTTTTTTGTCGTGCTGCATCAGTTCGTACAGATGCGGATAATCGCTGCAATCAAGCGGAAAAACGCCATAATTTTCTTTCACAAAGCGCGTTGTTTTCGACAAGATTGCCTTATCGAAACCGAGTTTGAGAAACGACAGATAAAGTTCGCAAACCAATCCCCAAGCCACCGCGTAACCGTGCGGAACGGGATGATGCCGCTCGTGCGACAAACTTTCAAAAGCGTGTCCGACGGTATGTCCAAGATTGAGCGCCTTGCGGAGTCCCTGTTCGTCAGGGTCTTGGCGAACAATATTTTCCTTTATCAAAACCGATTCAAAGAGCAGGTTGTTGAGTTTTTCGTAATTGATAGCATCGAAATCGAAAGCGAGGATTTCCTCGCCCTCTCCATTTTGGAGAGGGGGTTGGGGGGTGAGGAACCAATGTTTCATCAATTCCGCATACCCGGAAAGTAAATTCGTCATATCCAGCGTTTTACAGAATTGCGCATCAATCAAAACCGCAAAGGCAGGGCAAAACGCGCCGATTTCGTTTTTCAGTCCGCAGAAATTGATACCGGTTTTTCCGCCGACAGCCGCATCCACCGCGCCGAGTAGGGTAGTGGGGATATTGATAAATCGGATGCCGCGTTTGAAAGTTGCCGCAGCAAAACCGGCGAGGTCTGTCAACATTCCTCCTCCGAGATGGATTAACAGCGATTTACGGTTTGCGCCGTTTTCCGAGAGAAATTTCCAGACTTCCGACAGGGTTTGCAAATTTTTATTTTCATCGCCTGCGGAAATACTGAATTTTTTTGCCCTTTCGATTTCCGGAATGGAAGCAATGCGTGGCAGGCACAATTTTTCGGTATTCTCGTCGGTCAATACGAACAAACCGCTGTATTTCAACGTTTTTAGCAATGCGGATAAATCGTTTGCAATATCGTTGCTGCGGATAATTTTTTGCTGCATAAATCGGTTGTTTTATGAGAGCAAAGCCTTGACTTTGTCTTCCAAAACAGCTTTGGTAGCTGCGCCGATATGTTTATCGACCAACTCTCCGTTTTTGAAAAACAGCAAGGTCGGAATGCTGCGGATACCATATTCAACGGGCAAACCGTCATTTTCATCGACATTCACTTTGCCGATGACGACACGGTCGGCGTATTCTCCGGCGAGCTCGTCCACGATGGGGGAAATCATCTTGCAGGGTCCGCACCATTCTGCCCAAAAATCTACTACTACAGGCTTGTCGCCCGCTATCAAATCACTAAAACTTGCATCTGTAATTTGTAATGCCATGATCTTTATAATTTATTATTTATTAATAGAAAATTCAATATTTATATTTTGTTCTTCTTCGTTGTCGTCATTGTTTTTGCGCTGACTTTTTTCTTCTAAATATTGGATCAGCTGTTTGCTGATCTGATACCTTCCGGAGCCGATTTTCGTATCTATTCGCAGATGTTTGATGGTATCCAAAATCGTGAAATAGACCGTTGTATTGCCGGCATTGGCTTTGACAAGTTCCGACAGCTCTTTGATAAGTATTTCGTCTAAGAGATGAAGCGGCAGCAGAATGGTACATTTTTGAATCAGCGTATTATTGACCTCGGTCAGCAGTTGCATGGATCTAATGTTGAAATTGACGTTGGTACTCCAGTCTGATGTAGTATATACGCCTTTGACAAACAGATAGATACCTGTGCGTCCGTATTTTCCGAAATCAATATAATCTTTTCCGAAGAGGGGGATTTCGCCGGTGCCTGAAAAATCTTCTAATGTGATGAATCCGCAGGGTTTACCGGCTTTGGTAGTGGCTTCGCGGTATTTGGTAACGATGCCACCCATTGTCAATTCTTGCCCGACGCGATCGGTTTTTGCGTTGGCGAAGTTGCTCATAGTAACGTTACAAACGTATTTGAGCGTGATATAATATTCGTCCAGAGGATGTTCGGAGAAATACATTCCGATCAGTTCTTTTTCTTTGTTGAGCCGTTCGATTTTGCTCCAAGTTTCGGCTGTCGGGATGGCAGGTTTGGCGATTTCGACCGAATCACCGCCTCCAAACAGCGAATTTTGCATCGTTTGGCTATCGGTTTGATATTTGTTGCCGTAGCGAATGAGGGTTTCGACAAAGGTTTCGCCTTTTGAGGAAGCGTTTGCAAAATACTGTTCGCGTGTGGCTTCCGGGAAGTTATCGAAGGCTCCCGACAGGCAGAGGGCTTCCAATGTTTTTTTGTTGCAGGCATTGAGATTGACACGTTCGACGAAGTCAAAAATGCCTTTGAACGCGCCGTTGGCTTCCCGTTCTCGGATGATTGCCTCGACCGCACCGTTGCCGACGCCTTTCACGCCGCCCAATCCGAAACGGATGTCGCCTTTTTTATTGACGGTGAAATTGAGTTCGGATTCATTGACGTCGGGTCCCAGGACATTGATTCTCATGTCGCGGCACTCGTCCATAAATTTGGTGATTTCACCGATATTATCCTTGTTGCGCGTCAAGTTGGCAGCCATCAATTCGGCGGGATAGTGGGCTTTCAGATACGCCGTTTGATAGGCGACCCACGAGTAGCAGGTGGCGTGTGATTTATTGAAGGCGTATTTGGCAAATTCTGACCAGTCGGTCCAGATTTTTTCGAGTTTATCTTCGGGACCGTAGCCGTTATTCTTTGCGCCTTCCATAAATTTGGTTTTTAATGACGCCATTTTGTCGAGTTGTTTTTTCCCCATTGCTTTGCGCAATTCGTCGGATTGACCGCGTGTGAAACCTGCCAAATCGCGGCTCAAAAGCATCACCTGTTCCTGATAGACGGTGATTCCGTAGGTCTCTTTCAAGCGTTTTTCCATAATGGGGAAATCGTATTCGATGGGTTCTTCACCGCGTTTGCGCCTGATAAAACTCGGAATGTATTGCATAGGACCGGGGCGATAGAGCGCGTTCATCGCAATCAGATCTTCAAATTGTGAAGGTTGCAGTTCGCGAAGGTATTTTCTCATTCCGGGACTTTCAAACTGGAAGGTACCGATGGTTTGTCCTTTGCTGAAAAGTTCGTATGTTTTTGCGTCGTTGATGGGGATTTTGTCGATGTCGATGGTGATGCCTCGCGATTTTTTGATATTGTCGAGCGCCTCGCGCAGGATAGAGAGGGTACGCAATCCGAGAAAGTCCATTTTGATCAAGCCGATTGTTTCGATCACCGCGCCTTCGTATTGTGTTACCATTACCATTTCGTTGGTTTCTTTGTCCATTGCCGTAGAAAGGGGAACTAAATTGGTCAAATCGTCGGAGCCGATGATCACGCCGCAGGCATGGACGCCTGTTTGTCGCACGGTGCCTTCGAGCATTTGCGCGTATTTGAGCGTGGTTTTCACGTTTTCGTCGGACGAATTGAGTTCTTGTTTGAACTCATTGACCAAGTTATAGCAGTTTGTCAGCGTAACTTTTGGCGCTTCTTTGCCGTCTTTTCCTTCGGGAAATTTGTCGGGAACGAGTTTTGTCAGGCGGTCTGATTCGCTCAATGGCAGTTTTTGCACGCGGGCGACGTCTTTGATCGACGATTTGGCTGCCATAGTGCCGTAGGTAACGATATGTGCTACCCGTTCTTTGCCGTATTTATCTGTAACCCATTTCAGCACTTTTCCGCGTCCGTCGTCGTCGAAGTCAATATCAATATCGGGCATCGAAATACGGTCGGGGTTGAGGAAACGTTCAAACAGCAGGTCGTATTTCAGCGGGTCAATATCGGTGATATGCAGGCAATAAGCGACGACCGATCCGGCTGCCGATCCGCGCCCCGGTCCGACGGAAACGTCCATCTCGCGGGCGGCTGCGATAAAATCCTGCACAATCAAAAAGTAGCCCGGAAAGCCCATTGTCTTCATCACGTCGAGTTCAAAGTCGATGCGTTCGCGGATCTCCTGCGAGAGTGGCAGCTCATAGCGTTGTTCGGCGCCCTGATAGGTTAGCATTTTCAGATATTCCGATTCGAGTTTGACGCGCACGACTTTGTTGTAGCCGCCGAGTTTTTCAAAACGTTCATCGCCAAATTCCTGACGCAGGTCTTCTTCCGAATATTTTTGCATGTATTCTTCTTCGGTGCCAAACGAGGTTGGAATTTCAAAGATCGGCATCAATGCTGCGCTGCTGATATCGAAAAATTCCACTTTATCGGCGACGGTCTGCGTATTTTCCAACACTTCGGGCAGGTCTTTGAAAATCTCTGCCATCTCGTCTTGTGTTTTCAGCCATTCCTGCTGGGTATAGCGCATACGTTTGGGGTCGTCCAAGTCTTTGCCGGTACTCAAACAGATCAGGCGGTCGTGCGCTTCGCCGTGTTCTTCATTGACAAAATGCACGTCGTTGGAGGCGATGACTTTGGTGTTGGTGCGTTGCGCTAATTCGAGGATAGCGGCATTGATAATCTGTTGTGTTTTATAGACGTCGCGATCGGCGCCGGGTTTGTTGGTTTCGTGGCGTTGGATTTCCAAGTAAAAATCGTCTCCGAAAATCTTTTTAAACCACAGAATAGCGTCTTCGGCGGCTTGGATGTTTTCGTCTGCGATTTTGTCCGGTTCGGTCAATTCGGTATTGACGTCGTCGTCCACATTTTTTGCGCGATTGCCGAGCAGTTTTTGCGGAATTTCGCCGCCGATACAGGCAGAGCATACGATCAAGCCTTCGGCGTATTGTTCCAAAATTTCTTTGTCGATGCGCGGTTTGTAGTAATAGCCTTCGATCCAAGCTAACGAAACGAGTTTGCAAAGATTGCGATAGCCCGTTTTATTTTTAGCCAACAAGATCAGATGCCAGCCGCCCCGATCGTCTTTGACGTCTTTTTCTTGGAGTTTTCTGTTGCGGCGGGCTACATATACTTCGCAGCCTATAATGGGTTTGAATAGTTTACTTTTTTCGGTTATGCCTTTATTTTTCAGTTGGACATAATTGTACAATTCCATTATTCCGAACATATTGCCGTGATCGGTCAATGCGATAGCGTTCATATTGTTGGCGATAGCTTTATCGACCAAGCCTTCAATGGTTGCCATGCCGTCGAGCAATGAGTAATGTGAGTGGACGTGTAAATGTACAAAATTTCCTTGTGTCATATATCTTAATGTTTATTGAATGATAATTTTTCTTGATTGATTGTTGATAAAAATGATATATACGCCGGCATTGGGGAGCGTGAAAGTTTCCCAATGACCGTTGCTTGGTCGGTCAAGTAAATATTGTCCCTGCACATTTGCGATACGCACGCGGTCGCCTGCGGCATAAGTGCGATAGGCAATGTCGCGTCCGTTGGTGTAGAGGTCGGCGTAGCTGCTTCCGACGGGAACGATGGCGTCAGCCGACGAACAGACGCCTTTCAGCGGGACGGCAACGCTGCCCGAAATTCCGCCATCGGACAGGACTAATAAGGCGCTATGTTCGCCGTAGTCTTTGGGGTTATAACTGATTTTCAGGCTGTAACCCGATTCCGCATTGACCGATGCTGCGGATACGGAAGTTACATTCGTCGAGAAATAACCCGATGCGTTGGAAAAGAGCGTGATTGACAAATTGCCGGTCAGCCCAACGCCTTTCAGCGCTACGGTGCGTTCCACTTCCGCATCTTTGCGGATATCGCCGAAATAGATTTCCGTAGAATTAGCCGTAGGGGTAATCAGGGCTGGTCCTACCGGTATCAAATTTTCGGGCAGGGCAAAGGGGTAGTCGATCGAATCTCCCCAGATATATTCCACCAACTGCGGAAAATCAATGAAGGGATTGCGATTTTGCTGGTAGCCCCAGACGGCATTGTTGCGGTCGATTTCTTTTTGACTGACCGCATCCTGACGGTGCCATTGGAGCAACATTGCCTGCGCCCATGGTTTCAACACCGGATAGGTCTCTTTGTTGAACATATTCAGGGCGTCGCTACGCCAATAATCGGCATAATCTTCGTAGCACGTTATCATATAAAAATAAGTGCGGGCAAAATCGCCTTTGTATTCGTCGGCAGGTTCAAAGGCTTTGGCGGTAGAAACCGCCTGAAAATTGTAGGCATTGGCGCCGATTTTGGAAACGCCGTTGTCGAAGGTCGGCGATGCCACTTCGCCCAGCATATAGTTCGATTTTGCAATATTGGCGGCGCCGTCGGAGGGGTAGAGGTGATTCAAATCGCTGTAAGCGTCATATTTACTGACTTCGGACGAGACTGCCCACCAGCTTTTCGGCAATGAATGTTCTTTGTTCATATCGGAGGTGCTGCCGTAAGGGTTGCTGTTAAAATAGCGCACTGTATTGGAATACATATCCCAGACGGTTCGTCCGTCGGCATGCACGTCGGTCGTATGAAAATAATACCACAAATCGTTGTAACTCAACACACTGTGATTTTTCAATATCAGGTGCAAGGCGGTTTTGATGGCGCGTTGCTGTTTGCCGTCTATCGTGCTGTAATAGCCTTCCGGTATTTGTGCCGACAAGAGTGCAGGCAGCAGAAGAAACGCGATGATCAGATGAAATATACTTTTCATAGTCAGTAGATTAACGGTTAAACAGTCGGGTGGTTTTCGACCTGCCTTGTCGGTCGATAAGTTGTATCACATAGACAGCTTGTGGCAAGGCACTCGTTTGATAGGGCGCTGCCGACAGCTCGGCTTGCCACACCGTTTGTCCCTGCATATTGTAGATGCGCAACAAAGCCGGTGCGTAGAGATTTTTCACTTGCAGGCAAGCGTTTTCAAAACAGGCAAGCGGCTCAAATACTTCGAGCGTTTCCAAATCGGTTTCGGAATAGGGGTTGAACGCGAAAGTGATCGAATCGCCCCAGACATATTCTGCCAACTGCGGAAAATCGATATAGGGATTGCGGTTGTGCTGATAATTTGTATAAATTTCGTTGTTGCGGTCGATCTCTTTTTGACTGACGGGGTCGGCGGCGTTCCATTGCAGGAGCATTGTGATTGCCCACGACTGAAAGGCGGGATATGCCGTGCCGTTGATTGTCGGTTTTGCCTCTGCATTGCCATACCAGCTTGCCACCACATTTTCGTAGCGGGTTACCATATAAAAATAGCTGCGGGCGAAGTCGCCTTTGTACTCGTCGGCAGGTTCAAAAACGATGCCGGTATAGCCTGCGATGGTGTTTTGTCCCAATTTTGTGCCGGTGCCGTTAAGTTCCGATTGGGTATTGTTGGCTACCATGCCGAAGGGATAATTGCTGCGATAGCCGTTCACTTTCCCGTCGGTGGGGTAGAGGTGAAAAAGGTCGGTGTACATGGGATAAGCATCGTTGAACCAGCTTTTCGGGAAAGAATGTTCGCGGTTATAGCAGTCGCATACGGCGTTGTAATTGCCGCATTGTTCGCTGACAAACGTGAAGGTGCAATTGCTGTACATATCCCAGACTTTCCCGTCGTTGCGGACGTCGGTTGTTTGAAAAGCCGTCCACAAGTCTTTGTAGGTCAATTCGTCGTGGTCTTTGATCACGTTATACATCGCTGTTTTCAGGGCTGCCTGTTTTTTCCCGAAGGCGCTGTTGTAGTATCCGGCGGGAATTTGTGCCGACGCAGAAAACAAAAGGAAAAATAGGGCGTTGCCGGTGAGCAACGCCTTATTCAAAAGAATTATATAACGTGATTGAGTGTGCATTGTCGGCTTATTTGTTTAAGACTTTGAATGCTTTGCCATCCACTTTGACGATATAAACGCCTTTGTCGGTCAAAGGAATCACTGTCGAAACGGTCTTTTTCAACAACCTGCCGGACAGGTCATACACCGTGATATGGGCTTTTTCGGCGGCGCCGGAGATGATGATGCTGCCATCGCGGGTGGCAACTGAAATATTCTTTGCGGTAGCTGTCGGCAAAGAGGTAAGCACTAATTCATAGTCTCTAACATTTTTAACTGCCGGAACTAAATAATATGCTTCCAGAGTGCCTTCAAGTTTGACAAATACACCCAAATTAGCGGGGTTATCAACAAGGTTCAAAGCTGTACGCACAGTGCCGCTCGGTAATTGAACCGGCATGCATTTAGCTGTATCCGTTTCGGTAGGAGATGCTGCAATTAAGATGTTGGTTGCCGTATTGAATGGCGCTTCCAACGAAATAGAATCTTGTTTGCCTACTACGCCGACGATGTAACCTTCCACCCAATAATATTCCGACGTACTTACGCCTTGGTTGGCAACAACGTCTGCAACATTATAGGGATTTTCTTTTGTACCATTATTCCCGTCGACAGAAATCACTGCGTTTAGCTCAATGGTTTTAGACACTGTTCCGCTGGCGATGGTCAATGTGGCGGTGGTCGAAGCGGTTCCCGTAAAACTTACAGTTACTTCTTTTGCTCCGTCTGCCTTATCCAATGTAGCGGGAGTAACAGTGAAAGCTGCATTGTCAGCTGATACCGTAACATCGTCCGTCAAATCGGCAACCGTAAAACCAACTGTCCTCGACAAATGCGTTTCGTTGAAGAAAATGTCTGCAACCGACGCTAAAGTAATGGTGGGTTGCGCTGCAGCCTGACCCGCCGTGATGACCAAATCATCTAAAAAGAAACGACCTTTGGAGTCTTGTTGTCCTTCAAATTTGATAGTTGAACCGGTTGTTCCTCCGGTTAAAGAAACCGTAAAATCTTGCATGACATAACTTGCAGTGTTGGGCAAACCGCTTACCAATGCTACCGAATCTCCATTCAGATAGATTTTCAGGTTAGTTGCATCCCCCGACCAAGCCATTGCTTTAAAAGAAATTGTAAATTGGTCAGGCAAATTGATAGCCGGCGTCTGAATCCAACCCAAAACGGTTGACGTACCCATTTTGATTGTCTTGCCGGCTGAATACACTTTGGAACCTGTCCAGCCTGAAACTGCCGTATAAGTATCCAAAGATGTCGATAGATCGGTAGATGCCGCGCCACCACCGGTACTTCCCGCCGTAAATCCTGCAAAATCTTCGCTAAACAAAGTTTGCGCATTTGCACTCCAACTCATCATCATTGCTGCTGCGGCAATGAATAAACTCTTAACAGTAAAACTTTTTTTCATATCTCTATAAATTTAAAAATTAGTAATTTCATGTTTATGGTTTTGTTCCGTCAATACGGATGTTATCCAAGCGGATGCCCATAGTATTGGTATTGGATGTTGAGAACTTGATTTGCAAATTGGATGTTGCCGGAATGCCGGTAATGCCCGATATGGTTTTGAAAGTATTTTTGGCGCCCAAATCGGTTGCCGGAACGGTCAGCGTCGTTTCCGTATTGGTATTCAGGTCTGTAACAACAACGCTCATCAAATTGGCGGTTACTCCACTTTCTCCATTGTGCGTCATATCGAACGAGAGCGTCATATTGCTGCATCCGGCTGTGTTGATGCCTGAAATGGTCAAATATTCGTAATCGGGATATAGTTCCGACCATGCGGCGAACCACAAATGAGAGTTCAAAGAGCCGGTTGAACGGATGTCGGCATTGCCGGAATAGGTTATCGGTGCGCCGTTGTCCCAGTCGGTATAAGTGTCGGGGGACGGACGTGTGCCAGTGGAGGGACCTGCCTCGCCGCAGGTTTCCAAGAAGATGGCGCCTGTTTCGGTGCCGCCGCCGCCGCTACCGCCATTGTCGGGGTCGATCACCGGCGTTCCGAGCGGGTCGGAAGTGGTCAGTGTGATGTCATCGACGCGGGTACCGTAGGTGGTGGTTGCCGCCGTAAATTTCAGTTTGATGGTGTTGGCGCCTGCGGGCAAAGTGATGTCTATTCCGCTGACCAATTCCCACGAATCTGATGTTTTCGTATAAGGAATCGATACCCAATCGGATGTACCGTTGATTTTATAGGCTACAGACATGACGGAGCTTGTTTCGTTAGCGCCGAATTGCAGGTGGAGGGTGGTTGCGCCACAAGTAGCGATGTCGTTGATAATCAGACTTGCGCCGGTGGCTGCCATCATTGCGTTACATCCGCCGGAAGCGTCTTGATAGGAGGATACGGCATTACCGCGTATCGAAACCGTGCCGCCTTCGGAGGTGTAAGTTACTTGACCTGCGCCTGCGCCGGTGGTGGTGTAGCCCGTATAGTCAGCGACAGAGGGCCAAGGAGAGGCGGAGGCTGCGGTGCCGAATGTTTCGCTGTAAAGGACTTCGCCGGTCGAAACTGCGCCTTCCAATTTGAAATTTGAGGCGGCGCCGTCGGTGGTCAGCCCTGCTGCACCCCATTTGGTTCTCAGTGTGCCATTGACTTGCAGTTTCTTGCCGATATTTTCGGGGTGGTCGCTCAAATTGACGACGGTGCGAATGTCTGTTCCGGCAGGCAATTCGACGACGACAACTTTTGTCCAGTCGGTGATGTTCGCTTCCTGTGCCAAAACGACCGAATTGTTGAAATAGGGCGCTGCGAAAGAGATGCCGCTGTTGCCGGTGATCGGAGCTGCATCGCTGACGCCCGGAGCTGCTGCGCCGACGATGTAGCCTTCTATCCAGCCCGACACGCTACCGTCTTGTTTTTCAAGCGCATATTCGATAGAGTAGGGGCTTGCTTGCGTTCCGCTGCCTGTGTAGGTAAATCGATCGGGACTGCAGTCGGCGTAAGTGCGGAATAAGATTTGCAGCGTCGAGTTGTAAACTGTCAAGATGCCGGTAACGCTGCCTGTGCCTTTGGGCAGGGTGTTGGCTGCGAAATCGGCTGCACTGCTGATGCGAGCGGTCAAAGAGCCTGATCCGCTGCTCGGTTTCAATACTTTGTTCAGCGTTTGCGGATTGCCGCCGCCAACCGGTTGTTCGGCATATAATTCCGTGCCGCCTTTTTCAAAATATACGTCCTTGACGGTTATCAAAGTGCCGACTAATGGACTGCTGACACTTAATTGGTCGATAGTCAATTCCGGCACGGTAACTTTTTTGATGTCGATAGCGCCGTCTTTTTGCGCATGGTTCTGATCAAAAGTTTGCAAGCCTACGCGACTGATCGTTCCATTGTTATCGACGCCCAACTGCGGCAAGGTGCCGTATTCGCCGTAAGCTAATCCCTGACATTTGACGACAATGTCTTGTCCGATGGGGAGAGAGCCGCTCAAACCGGTTGCGTCGATCTGGATGTTGATGCCGCCGGTGCTGTCCTGAATCTGGATTTGTTTATAGACATTTCCCGACACATCGTTTGCCGTAATAGTGCCTTTGATGAAAATTTCTTCGGAAATCGGCGTACATGCCTGTCCTTTATAGGTATCTAATATGGTGCGGATCGGCGTCATCTCGTAGTTTCTCAGCCATTCCGACTGGGGCAATTCCTCTTTGGGAACTTCCACTTCGCGTTCGTCACATGCCATCAGCAATGGCAGGAAAAATAACACTGTAAAAAGTGATTTTTTGAAAGTCTTCATTTTATTGTTGTTTTAAGATTGTTTTTAGAATTTGAATGCTACCATTGCAAAGACGTTAAATCCTTGCGCGTAATAATATTTGTTCGGAAATTTATTCATGTTTTTGGTCGAACTCGATGCACCGTAGTCCATACGTCCCTGTTCAAAACCGCCCGTTTTCAATTCCGTATTGTTTAAAATATTATTCAGCTGAAGATTAAAATTCAGTTGGTATTTACGTTGGATGCGTAATGTTTTTCCGATCGACAGATCGACGGTGAATCCGCCTTTGAATTTTTCCTGCGCCGTAACTCGTCTGAAAGCGGTTTCCCAGTCTTCCGTTTCGCCGTTATCATATACTAAACGCATGCCCTGAACTGCCGATTGGGTGCGGTGATTGGGCGATGGATCGACATAAGTGCGGTCGTATCCGTTGATGTTTGCGTCGAAAAACCAGTATTTGTAGAAGGCATGTATGCCGAAAGTTCCGGCAATTTGAGGCGTTGCTCCGACATATACATTTTTCATATAGGCAGTTTCGCTCTTGTCTTCCTTTAAGCCGTTTTCATACGAAAGGACGGCGGTTGGATTGTTGGTGTAGATGTATTCGGCGACGGTGCCTGCCATCGACAGCGAAAAGATGGAGTTGATTTTGACGTCCAAACCTGCTTCGACGCCCTGATTGGTTTTATTTACGCCCGAAAGGGTATAATTCAGCAGGGTGTTCGCGGCATTGTCGTAATAGACGGTTTTTTCCATCTGATCGTAGAAATTGGTATAGAAGGCGGCAAGTTTTCCGCGCACGATGGGGGTAGAAAACATATAAGCAATATCTGCCGACAATACTTTTTCCGACGAAAGCCCTTTGATTGCGTCGTCTTTGATGCGTTCCGACACATAAGCGTTGCTTGTCAGCGGCGGCAGGTAAGCATAAGACAGATTGGCGACTAAGAGGTGCGAGCCGGTAAATTTATAAATCAGACCTGCTTTTGCCGAGCGATTGAAGAAGGAATGGGTAGCGCCTTTGCCGTAAGAGTTTTCGGGCGAGCGTCCGTTTCTCATATTGCCGTAACGATAAAATTCCGAATAGCCCAATTTGAGTCCGTAATAGACGTCGATTTTATTGTAGCGATGCGTATTTTGGATCCAAGCGTTTGCTGCATTGATATGAATATCGTAATCGTAGCCGAAACGGTCGCCTTTGCGGACTTGTCGGTTGGGATGGTTCAAATCGTTCTGTGCAAAATCGCCCGGATTGCTAACGATGCTGGGGTTGCTGTCTTCGTCGCGTTGCGCAAAGGGATCGGTATCTAAAAAGTATTCGCCGCCCAAGAGGTCGCTGATGGTTTTATAGTGCATACCTTTGGTGGTGCTGGCGTCAATCCCGGCGACTAATTCTATCTGATCTATCTGTTTGTTCAGCACCGACGAGAGCGAGATGACTTGCTGGTCGTTGTGGCGTTCTTCGACGATGTAATCCGATTCGCCGCCGAGATAGCGGTTGGCTTCGTACATTTTATCCCAATTGACTTGCGTTACCGACTGTACATTGCTTTGCCACAGATCGGTATAGACGGCTTTGTCATATTCCGAGGTTTTGTAGCTGGGCAATTCGCGGTAATAATCGGGACGCGGGTCGTATGCGTCTTTGCGATTCAGCGCCGTGCCGCCGTACATCGTATATTTGTAGCCGAGTGCGGTGGTCAGTTTGGTTTCGCGGTCAATTTGAAATTTGTGTTGCAAAATGGAGGTTGGCTCATAGACGGTGATGATGCGCGAATTGCGTTTCTTGCCGTTTTGCCATCCCCAATAGGAGTTATAATAATTATTGTCTAACAGATCCATTGTTTCCTGTACATTGGGCGACGATTGGGCGCGTTGTGTGGGCGATCCGAGCGTGGTGAGCGACAGGCTGTGTTGGTGGTTCAGCACTTTTTCGATGGCGAGCATATAGCCCAGACTGTTGTAGAATGTTCCTTCGATATAGCCTTCGTCTGCCCAACGATAGCCTGCGGAGGCAGCGATTGCCCAGCCGTTGTCCATCAATCCGGTAGCGTAGGTTGCCATTGCGCGGGTTTTGTAATTGCGGTTGGTGTATGCCAAACTGACTTTTCCTCCGGGTGCATACGACGAGGCAGTGGTGTTGATATTGCTGTAGCCGCCGATTTGTCCGAAAGCGAAAGTCGATGGCGTGAACCAGTTGATATTGTCCTTGTTGCGCATGGCGTCGTTCAAACCGCCGATCAGTCCGTAACTGAATCCGCCACGTTCGGGATCGTTGAGGTTGATACCGTCAATATATACTTCGGAATAACGATTTTCGTAGCCGCGCAATTTAAAGCGGACAGCCGAAAAGTTATAGGCTGTGTTGTTGATATACACATCGTTGGATGGAATCAGCATTGCCGAGATATTGAAGTCGCCTGCTTCGGAGTCGTCGCCCAGCGCCTCTTCTTCGATGACGACCAAATTGCCTTCGTCAATCAGTTTGCGGATGTCTTGAACTAAAGTATCTTCATCCATTGCACCTTGCGCCCAAGAGAAGGCGGCGACACAGGCAAATAGTGCTGTAAAAAACATTTTTTTTGTTGCTGTCATATACTTGATTTAAAATGAACGCCCAAAAGTACAAAAATATCTTGAAATATCCGCTATCTTTTACGGTCTTTTTGGCAAAAAAGTTTTCAACAATGAAATTTTGCCTTTTGAGACGCCTCGTCAGTTTAACGATTTGCAGGGGATCCCGCGTCAAGCGCGGGATAACGCGAACATTAACCACTAATCACTAATCACTAACCACTAACCACTAACCACTATTTCACTATTTTTTCGTACCTTTGTCGGCATATTTTTAATATTATGCTTTCAAAAGTAGGTAGTTTTCGGTTCTATATTGAATCATACGTTTGTGATTTTACGGCAAAAGCGACTTTGCCGGTCGTCAGTAATTTTATTTTAGACGCCGCCTCGATCCATGCACAGCAGCGTGGCTTTGGTTTCAGCGAAATATCGAAAGACAATGTGGCGTGGGTCTTGTCGCGAATCAGTATTGAGATGAACGAATATCCCGATCACAATCAGCACATTACGGTAGAAACGTGGATCGAAACCGTATCGCGGTTTTTTACACAGCGCTGTTTCCGTTTTGTCGCCGACGACGATCGGGTGCTTGGTTATTCTCGCACGATTTGGGCGGCAATAGATATGGACACGCGCCGTCCGATAGACATTCCGGCTTGGCGTCCCGATCTGCTGGATTATCTTGTTCCCGAAACGGAAAAGCTTTGTCCGATAGACAAACTTGCCAAAATTCCGTCGGTAGAAAATGCAGCGCCATCGATGGGTTACAGTGTGCGCTATAGCGACATTGACATCAACAAACACATGAACAGTGTCAAATACATTGAACACGTCTTGAATGTGTTCGACTTGAATTTTTTCAAAGAGAAATTCATCCGAAAATTTGAGATGGTCTATTTGGAAGAAGGCATGTTCGGCGACAAACTCAAACTCTATCTTCAACAAATTTCGGATACGGAATACGTCATCGACACCAAGAAAGGCGCCGATTCGGTATGCCGCAGTCGTATTATCTGGCAAGCTAAACAGTAGTCAGAATTTTCCCGCTTTGATGCCTTTGATGATGGCGTTGGTAAATCCGTTGGCTTCTAACTCGTTCAAGCCGCGAATAGTGATGCCGCCGGGGGTTGTAACCTTGTCGATTTCCGTTTCTGGATGCTGACCGTTAGCGTCTAACAGCATCGCTGCGCCCAGCATCGTTTGGGTCGCCATCGTTTGCGCCTCGCTCGGATAAAGTCCCAGTTCGACGCCTGCCAACATTGCTGCACGAACATAGCGAAAGAAATAGGCGATGCCACAGGAGGTCATTGCCGTACCCGCCGCCATTTTGTTTTCGTCTAATACCATGGTGCTGCCCAGTTCGTCGAAGATTTGCACTAACAAAGCCGTCTGTTCGGGCGTGGCGTTTTTGGTTGCAATCAGCGTGATGCTTTGTCGGACAGCGATGGCAGTGTTGGGAATCAATCGGAACACCGTCGGCAGTTGTGGGGTGAGTTGCGATTTCAGTAGGGCGGCGTTGATGTCGTCAATACTTACACCTGCCGCTATTGAGACCAAGATTTGTTTTTCGTAGTTCATCCGAAATTTAATGTCGATCAGCACATCTGCTACCAACCAAGGCTTGACGGCGAGCAGGATAATATCCGCCGTATCCACGCTCGCATAATCACTTACAGCCGTTTGAATTGCCGGATTAAAAGCCTGCAAAGCCTTCAATGGCGCTTCGTGTACATCGATGACCGTAATCTCTTCCGGTCTGAACAGGCTTCCCTGTACCAAGCCGCGCACGATAGCGCCGCCCATATTTCCGCTTCCAATAATTGTCAGTTTCATATTTTATTCTGTTTTTAAAATAAGTATTGCTTCTTCTATCAAAGTATCTTTTCCGTTTTGCACATCAATGTCGGAGAGTTGCATCGGTACATCCGGCTCAATGCCCGATTCGATATGTTGCATTTCGGCGTTGTAAGTCGGGCAGGCTGAAAAGCGCACATACCAGCCATTAGGCAGTTCCGATGAAAAAGGCAAACCGCTGCCGCCACCGCTCCGGTCGCCCATAGTGATCACCTTCGGCGCATAACGGATGGCGTTAATGAAATCGTTGCAAGCGCTGTAACATTTGCGGTTGGTCAATACGACGACTTTTTGCGTCGGACGCACGCCCTCCGACGGAGTGATGTACTGCGGCACAGGCTCCGAAAAGTCATTATGTCCCGTTCCGGTCTTGTGTTGAATGTATCCGATCCGCGTTTTTTGTTCAAAAAATCGGGAGGCGAGCAGGGTAGAGTAGCTCAAATAGCCTCCGCCGTTGTTGCGTACATCCAAAATAATTCCCGGACAATCTTTGAATTGCGTAAAAATATAATTCAATGCCTGATTGCCGATAGATGACGAGAAGTCGGAATAGCGAATATATCCGATGCTGTCATCGGGCAAGACCTTATAATACAAGCCTCCGGCGATGCGGTAATCAAATCCGAGATATTGTTCGATCAGTTCCGATTTGTAATTTGCCGGATAATCTTCAAACCATTTCCAGTAACGCCCGACGTCGAAGACCGATACCAAATTGACGTGTCCGTCTTTGACTTCCTGCAACATTTCGTTCAGGACGGCAAACAAATCTTCGTCGCTCATCTTGTCTTGAATACGCAGGCTGTAGTCGTCGTGAACTTGTTGCCAATCCACATTTTTGTATTCAAAAAAGCAATAATGCTCGTCCATGATTTTCCACAAGGCTTCAAAATTATCGCGTGGCGTATTGTCATAAGTTTCGATTTCCACGCAGGACGACAGGCAGACAAGGAACAAACAAGCGTATGCAGATTTAAAACACATAACGGTATTGGGGTTTATAGGTTCGACTTGAAACGGTATGCAAATACATCGATACGCCTGCAAAGAAGGAGTTTGCGGTGATGCGTGTTTGCAAACCATTGATCTTTAAGGCGTAATAGTTGTTGCGATAGGCTATGAAAAGTGCAAAACGATTCAGCGGCAGTTCGAGCGACAGGTAGTTGTTCCATCGCTGATGATTGTGCCACGATGCGAAATGAAACAAGTTTTCGTTGCTTTCTTCCAAAGCCATTTCGTAATAAGCTTGCCCGTATTCCGGCGAAAAACATACGCCGACTGCCGGCGCCGACAACTGATAACGCACTTGCAGCGCTTGTTTCGCAATCTGAAAACGGTATGCTGCCAACAGTGATAAGTTTAGGTTGAGGTGCAGTTTGACATTGACCGGATTATTTCCGTTGCGTGTGTTGTACAAAATACCGACCAACGCCTCGCCGGTTACTCCGGCAAAAACCGTCGGCATATTGTTTTGTGTCGATAGCGGCAAGCGATACAGCTCGCCGAAAACGCCTGAAAAATATCCTGCATAAGTGGCTGCGTTTTGCGCAGGATTGAGCGTGCTTGCCAAACTGAAATTCAGCATCGACTGACTGACGACACGCCCTTTCAGCAAGTTGGTGGCACGCAACTGTTCGTCGATGAAACTTAACTGCAAGCCGTCGTATTGCAGCGGCGAAAGGTAGGAATCGTAAATGGAGGTAGTCCCGACTCCGATAGATTTAAGCCGATAGGTCAAAATTTCCTGTGCTCGACCGGACGACAAAGCAAGTATTCCTGTTAATATTATAAGGACAAGTTTCATGACAAGCCAAATTCTTGATGCAGTTGGGGGATTTCGACGTCTAAAAAGCCTTTTTTCAGCAGTCGGCGTTTGAACTCGTTTTGCACTTCCGGTTCGCCATGCACGATGAACAGGCGTTTGACGTCTTGCGGATGCTGGCATGACAAATATTGACACAGGTCATTGTAATCGGCATGGGCGCTCATCGAATTGAGGGTAACAATATCGGCTTTGACCGTGAACGGCATCCCGAAAATACCGACGGTTTCGGGATGTTTTTTCAGTCGTGCGCCCAATGAATCCGGCTCGCAATAGCCGATAATCATAATCGTGTTGCGCCAGTTTTCGATGCTGTTGGCAATGTGGTGTTTGACGCGACCTGCTTCTGCCATTCCCGATGCCGAAATGATGACCGACGGTTTGGCGTCGCTGTTCAATGCCTGCGATTCGCGTTTGTCGGTGATGTATTTCAGCCCTTTGAATCGGAAGGGGTCGGCATCGGCTTTCAGCAATTTTTGCACCGAGCGGTTGAAACATTCTTTGTGATGTTTCACCACTTCTGTTACCTTGACCGACATCGGACTATCCACATAATAATTGACCGGAGGCAGTTCTCCGTCCAATTCCAAATCGTTGAGTGCGTAGAGCAATTCCTGTGTGCGTCCGACGCTGAAAGCCGGAATAATCAGTTTTCCGCGTTTTTGCAGACAAGTGGTTTGTATATTTTTCAACAGATCGCCTGCGTAAGTTTCGATACGGTCGTGCAAACGATCGCCATAAGTAGATTCGATGATCAGGTAATCGGCTTGCGGAAAGGTTTCGGGTGAGCGCAAAATTGGGTCGCCGTAACGTCCGACGTCGCCGCTGAAAGCCAATGAGATAGTTTTCCCGTTTTCGGTCAACTGCAAAAAAATCGTAGCGCTACCGACAATATGTCCGTCGTCGTAAAGCGTCAGGCGGATATCTTTATCAACTTGCACCGGCTGCCGATAATTGACGGCGTGCATATAATCGAAAGTGCGCATCACGTCTTCTTTCGTATAGATCAGTTCGACAGGCTGTTTGCCTTCTTCGCGTCGCTTTTTATTGACGAAATGCAGGTCTTGTTCTTGGATTTCAGCCGAATCGAGCAGCAATATTTTGATGATGTCAATGGTTGCCGTTGTCGCATAGATCTTTCCTCGAAAACCGTCTTTTACCAATTTCGGCAGCAAGCCGGAGTGGTCAATATGTGCGTGAGACAGAAACACATAGCTGACTTCTTCGGGTTGGAAGCCCCATGTGCGATTCAAGGATTCGGTATCGTGTCCCATTCCTTGAAACATACCGCAATCAAGCAAAAATTTTTTGCCGGTATTGAGTGTTACCAAGTGCTTTGAGCCGGTAACAGTGCGAGCTGCGCCATGAAAAGCAATTTTCATACCAATGTAAGTTTGAATGATGTCGCAAAGGTAAGCAATAATTATGAAATAACAGTTCGGATGTTGTTTTTTATGCAAAAAAATTGCCACCTTTGCAAGCTGAAAAAATAACCTTACCTTTTTGCAAATCAAAATTTAATTTGTACTTTTGTAGCGATATTTCAAATCCGTCAAAAATTATGGCAACGTTACGCAAAAAACTGCCGATTGGCATACAAACTTTTGAGACAATTATCAGCGAAAATTATGTTTACGTTGATAAAACGCGGTATTTGGTCGAAATGATTGATACAGGCAAAATTTATTTCCTGTCCCGTCCGCGTCGTTTCGGCAAATCGTTGACTGTATCGACCTTTGATGCAATGTTTTCCGGCAAAAAAGAACTGTTCAAGGGACTGTATGCCGAAGAGTTTATGAATCGGGCGGATTATTACAGTTCGCCGGTTATTCGTCTGGATATGAGCCAGGTAACAACATATTCCAACTTTGAAAGATTCGAGGCGTCGATAAATCTCATGCTTGAAAGTATTGCAAAAAAATATGACATTGAGATTAATAACAGTTTTTCGCCGGATGTTATTTTCAACAAATTAATTCAGGATATTGCCCAAAAACACGGTAAAGTTGTGATTTTGCTCGACGAATACGATAAACCCTACGTCGATTTCTTCACTCAACCCGAAAAAGCAGAGCAGATTAGAGGTTTTTTGCGAAACTTCTATGTCCAAATAAAAGCAAACGACGAATATATCCGCTTTGTGTTTATCACCGGAATTTCAAAATTTGCCCGTTTCGGCGTGTTTTCGGGCTTAAATTCGCCTGAAGATATTTCACTGACAAAACGATATGGCAAAATGCTGGGATATTCCGAAGAAGAAATCGTTAAATATTTTTCGGAAGAATTAAAAGATACTGCTGAAGAATTGGGAATTTCCGTTGACGCACTGCTTGACAGAATGCGTTATTATTACGACGGATTCTGTTTCGACGGCATTCATAAACTTTACAATCCGTTTTCTACTATCAACTTTTTCAAAGCAAAAAGTTTCGACAATTTTTGGATGGAATCAGGCACTACCAAATTGATTACGGATTATCTGAAAACGCATAAATTAAGTGTAGAGCAGTTTCATAATATTCAGGTTTCGCGCGATTTTGCTCGAAGTCCGGGCGATATGGATTCGACGCCGCCCGAAGGTTTTCTTTATCAAGGCGGATATTTGACCATCAGCCGCGCCGAAGGCGAGTTTTTAGCGCTTGATTATCCTAATACAGAGGTGCTTAACTCGATGTCGCGCTTGGTGTCGGAAATTGTTTGCAAACGTAACGACGATGATTTTGCGCATTATCGCAGCGATTTGTTGGCAGCACTTTCTTCCAAAAATAAAGAGAAACTTTCAAAAGTATTTAATTGCCTTTTGGCAAGTATTCCGTACGATGATTTCAGGCGTGGCGCCGAACGAAATATCTCTGATAATATTTATGACTTTCCTTTGCACGAATGGCACTATCGTTCGATGATTCTGGCTTTTGTGCGCGGTTGCGGAGTGGCTGCTGTTGCCGAAATGCACACCAATCTGGGGCGTGCCGACTTGGTGCTGGACTATCTGGGAAATGTTTGGGTAATAGAAATTAAAGTAGCATACAAACCGGAAGACGTACCTGCAAAACTTGCCGAAGCAAAAGCGCAAATTATAGACGGCAATTACACAGCGCCTTATCCCAATTCTACCGCAATCGCAATGGTGATTGACGATACCAAACGGGAATTTACGGAAAGCGAAATAGTGGTTAGTAGTTAGTAGTTAGTGAAAAATCATATAAATCAATAGAGTCATTCTAAAATCAATTCAGACAATAAATGCTTTTCAACTCACTCACTTTTGCCCTGTTCTTTCCAACAGTTTTTCTGATTTATTGGTTTGCGTTTCCCGTAAGGGCAGGGCGCGCCCTGCCCCTGCAACTGCAAAACCTGTTTTTGCTTGCGGGCAGTTACGTCTTTTACGCCTGGGCTTCTTGGAAAATTCTTCCCCTACTCTTCGTTTCCACGCTCGTTTTCTACAGTTTGGGCATTGTCATCTTTGAGGCAAAAACCGAAAAACGGAAAAGTTTGTTCGCCGTTTTGGGCGTTGTGGCGGGATTAGCGACATTGCTTTATTTCAAATACACCAACTTTTTCATTACCTCGTTCAAAGATCTGTTTGAAAGTTTTGGTTTGCAAACCAATCTGCACACTTTCAATATTATCGTTCCGGTAGGTATTTCTTTTTACACTTTCCGCTTGTTGAGTTACGTAATCGATATAAACAGAGGTAAATACGAACCGACACGCGATTTTGTGACATTTGCCGCTTATGTGGCATTTTTTCCCTGTATTTTGTCGGGACCGATTGACCGCCCCAATACATTGATTCCGCAACTGCAATCTAAACGCACATTCGATTACTCGCTTGCCGTGGATGGTTGCCGGCAAATTCTGTGGGGATTGTTCAAAAAAGTAGTCGTTGCCGACCAGTGCGCCAATTTTGTAAACGATATATGGGATTCTTTTCCTGATTATTCCGGAGGAACGCTTCTGATTGCCGCTATACTTTATGTATTTCAAATGTACGCCGATTTCTCCGGTTACAGCGACATGGCAATAGGTGTTGGCAAACTGATGGGGCTGAAAATCACGCAAAACTTCAATTATCCGCTTTTTGCGCAGAATATTGCCGATTTCTGGCGGCGCTGGCACATTTCACTCACCTCATGGCTGACCGATTATGTATTTATGCCGCTGAA